>NZ_JAGEKK010000004.1:0-273853 GCF_049887855.1 Chryseobacterium sp. NFX27
TCGCTGCTCACTTAAAGATACTGCTTGGATCTTAAACTCTAGACTGTAATTTTTTCTGATCTTTTTCATACTCTTAAAGTTAAAGAGTATAAGAATCGTGTCCTAACAAAGTTAGCAACTCCAAAAACTGATATCTACGATATTGGCAACTTAATTTCTAATATTGAAGAGGCCAATTTTAGAAAATCGGTGCACATCATGCTTGTCGGAAAAGGAGAAGACAAGGATGACTCCAATAGTTTCAAATCATTTCTGAATATGGTGAAAGACGATCAATGGTACTGTTTTGATCTAAGGCCTTTGAAGAAATCCATTTTACAAAATAAGCTGATTTTAGATGATGTTTACTTGTCAAGAGTTATTAAGGGTTATGATTATTTGATTTATATACCTCAAGTGACTAAAAGCAAAGAGATTTCGAAAGAATAACGACATTACAAGACCTTCTCGGTAAATTAAGAAAGACAAAGATCATAAATCCAACCCCTAACTTTTTAACTTACACTCTTTGTGGTATAGTGTCTTTTGACAACCTTACAGAATCTCCGAATCACTTCCGAGTTTGCAAATAACCAACACTAAAAATAATTTGGAAGTTAGATGCGTAACTGATTCGAACCAAATATTCAAATTTTCAAAATCACAATCCCATTAAGATAACTTAACAGGAATCAAATAAAAAGAACAAAAAAAATAAACACCTTATTTTCAACTACATAAATGTAAAATATTTTCAATATCATTAAAAATAGTGTTGGTAGCCTACCAGCGAGGTCACAAATTTGCCAAAGGCGACAACTAAAGACAGTTGGCGCCATTTTTATTTAATGAAATAATTGTTTTTAAGTGATGAAAACATAATCTGTAAAGTATCAATAGATCCGCTACAAAAATGACTTAAATTTATGGTATAAAGTTTAAAACTTTTATCCATGAATAAACAGCAACAGCAAGTCAAGGCTCGCAAAGATTGGCTTAAAATCTATTTAGAATTGGGGTCTGTAACAAAAACAGCTTTACGCTGTAGAATTGCAAGATCAACACTTTATCGTTGGATAAAAAGATATAAAGAAGAAGGAGAACAAGGACTGTCAGACAAGTCAAGACGTCCTAAACCCTTACTAATACTAAGGTTACAAAAGAAACTGAATCTATTATCCTTGATTTAAGAGAGAAAAAAAGATGGGGAGCAGCAAGAATCTCAATTCATCTGCTTCGAAAAGGAATCATGCTTTCTGCAATGACTGTTTGGCGGGTACTCTTTAAACATAAAGTTAATCCTGTATTCAAAGGCGTAAAAAATCTGATTACAAAAGATACAGCAAAGAAGTTCCAGGGGATAGAGTTCAGCTGGATGTTACTAAAATCAGAAATAAAGCCTATCAATTTACAGCTATTGATGACTGTACAAGAATGAAAGTTATTAGGATCTACTCTAATAAAAAAGCAGAAAGTACAATACATTTTTTAGGTGAAATTTTGGATACATTCTATTTTCCTATACAGCATATTCAAACTGATTGGGGAACGGAGTTTTTTAATTATTCCTTTCAATATGAGCTACATGAACATTTTATCAAATACAGACCCATCAAGCCCAGATCCCCTCATTTAAATGGTAAAGTAGAAAGAACCCAACAGACTGACAAATCCGAATTCTGGTCGCTAGTGGATTTATCTGATTCAGATCTTGATTTAAATGCTTTAGCTTTTGAATGGCAGGAGTTTTACAATAAGAAAAGACCGCACTCTTCTTTGAATGGAAAAACGCCTTGGGAAAAATTACAGTCGTTGGAACATCTTATCCCTATTCAGCCTGATGTACAGCAAAATTTTGGGACTCGAATGAAGTAATATTGCCCAGAAATTATACTTACTTAAGTTATATAAAACAAAAAAATATTAATTTAGTTTCAAAGCTCAAGAGGAAGTAGGCTCTGCTGGGGAGCAACCTACCAGCAATAGGCTTTTAGATATACGGAAAGGGAGACCCAAAAGGTCTCCTCTTTTTATTTCCGGTATCTTCTATGGCTAAGAAAACCCTCTCTTAATTTGTAGCGAATCTATTGTTATAGCACACAATATACCCCCTTTACAACATACTCCTATTATGTACTATCCACTTCAATAAATTGTTAATGATCGAAGCAATCCACTGTTGAAATGAGCAGCAGGTATTCTTTTGACATTTGACATTTGTTAAAACATCAGTTCCTCTTTTCCAGCCAATCTCACCAACCATTACCGGATTGCCGTTAGTTTATTACTGCCTACCTTTTTATGGAGTAGAAACGAAACTTGAATGTCTTCGCTTTCTGTCTGGGCATGAATGGCAGATAGGTAATCTTTATACAATAAACTTGTCGGCTGCAGTGCCAGCACTTTTCCGTCACCATATAGCACCATCTTAAAACTTTTTATAGGCAAAATTTCTCTCTTTTCGCGCACTGTACCACTCATTTCATCCCACCGTTGTTTAGAATCTGCGGGGGTGTTCCAATAGTAAGCTTTTGCCAATTCTACTTCTTTATCATACATCAACGAAGCATAGGCGCGTACATCTTTTTTTATCAGTATATTTCTAAAACTTTTATAGGCAGCAACAGCCTCTTTAAGTAACTCATCCTTATTCTCTCGACTAAGGTCTTGAGAATTGTGCCATCCTTCTAACTGATATGGGACATCGGCAACAAAATTTCCTTTAAATTCAAATACTTTTTGTCCGCTGGCCAGGAAGTTTTCAGTTCCTCGTTTATTGGAAGTACTAAATTCAAAAACCTGTTTATAGTCGTCCAAAGATCCATCAGCTTTCCTATGTAATACCTTGATGTTAAACTTAGAAGCTTCAACAAATGTCGGTGACCAGCTTTTATTGGAAAGTTGAGGAGGAAACAGACGAATCGTAATTTCCTGCCGCCCACTTCTCAGTATATGATCATTGATTGGAAGTCGTTGCAAATTGGTACTGCCTAAAAATAGATAGCGATGCAATGGTATATCATTAATTAAAATTTCATAACCACATGCATCATGGCTGAATTCCACCTCATATAATGGGCTATAATCATATATTTTTACCTGCTTATAAATATCGAGCATTTTCTGATCTATATCCTTATCTTGATTTCCCATCGTTGAAGCTACTGAGTGCTTTTGCTGACAGCCACTTAGGTTTGACAATAAAAATAAACTTGCTATAATTAATTTTCCCATTTTAATCATTTATGTTGTTAGTTCCCATTTGTATTTGTGCTTCAATGAGCAATATAGTACTTTTTCTGGTCCGCAGTTACTTGTTTTTCTTTTTCAACAACAGCACCAGGAGCATCAATAATTTGTTGACTTCCAAGTATAATAAATGGTTACTAAAGTCTGAAAACTTCCTTTGCTAATTGCTTCTAACGAATTCTTTATTGAGCTATGTATGCATATTCGAAAAGGTGTATGCTAAACAAATATATTTAAAATAAAATTTAATAATCCTAATACAAAAGTAGGCTGATAAAAAAAACATGGTTAACACATAAGTAGGAATGTCTAACACAAAAGCACATTAGGAATGCTTCGGTTAAATACATTCTATCATTTTATTCTGCTTTAATGTTCTTCTTCTTTTTCAATATCGAGACTTGGCGGGATCAGTTTATACATCACCGGCGTCACAATTCTTGAGAGAATCGTTGAACTAATGAGTCCGCCAATCAATACTATGGCTAATGGAGCAATCAAAGGATTGGAGTTTAAAGCTAAAGGAATCAATCCGCAAATCGCTGTAATTGATGTTAATACTACCGGAAGAAAACGAGTCTCTCCAGCGATTGCAATCGCCTCATCAATTGATTTGCCTTCCAATCTGAGCTGATTCGTGAAATCAACCAAAAGAAGGGAGTTTTTAACCTGAATTCCGGACAGTCCAATGAATCCGATAATGGCAACCAGGGACATTGGGCTTCCATCAATCAGCAACAATATCACACCACCCAAAATTCCCAATGGAATGATTGAAAGGACAATGATGATTCCTTTGAAAGTTTTAAACTGAAGCAACAACACTGCGATAAAAAGAAAAGTGCTCAAAATAATGACCGAAATAAAATTTCCGCCCAAAGCATCGCCCTCAGATTCTTTCTCGCCGGACAGTTTGTAATAATAACCTTTTGGCATTTTCAACTTGTCCAATTGTGGTATGATGTCTACCAACAGATCGTTGGCATAGTATCCTTTTGCTGACATTGCAGACACTTTGGCAAATCTGGATTTATTAAAATGATTGATTGCTGTCGGAGAAGTTTCAAACGAAACGGTCGCGATCTCATTGAGCGCAATGGGGGCTCCTTGAACATTATTGACATAAAGATTTTTCAAAGCATCCAGATTAGCGAATTTTTCTCTGGGCAAAGTCAGAGTTACCGTTCTGGCGTCGCCACGGTCATCAATATAATCACCGACGGGAAGCCCGGCAACGGCCAGACGGATCACTTTATCAACTTCGCTCGTCAGTACTCCGAGCGTTCTCGCTTTTTCCTTATTAATCCTTATTTTCACATCGGTCTTGTAGGTATTAAGCTCATTGTTGATATATACTGTTCCTTCCTGCTTTCTCAGAATATTTTCTACCTGGGAAGACAGTTGTCTCAAAACGGAGGGGTCTTCACCAAACAGACGGACCACGATATTTGCTTCTATAGGAGTACCCTGCTCGAAATCTTTTACCTCCACTTTGGCGTAAGGCATCGTCTTAAATTTCTCTCTCAACGTTTCGATCAATGCTGTTTTGATCTCAGGTTTTGCCTCGTCGTCCAGCTGAACAAAGATCTGCGCAAAGTCCGGTTTCCTATCTTGTGGATGGACGTTATAATAGATCTGTGGATTTCCCTTTCCAACATTCGTAGTGTAATAGGCAATTTCCTTGTGACTTTTTAATTCAGATTCAACGATCTTCGCCACACGGTCACTTTCCGAAATATTGGATTGAAGCGGTGTCTTAATATTGATCAGGAACATCGGTTTTTCTGAGGTCGGGAATAATTTAAACCCTGCCAAACCGAACAGTCCGAATGCCAGAACACTTAATGCCAGTGAAATCCCGATCGTCATTTTAGGATATTTCAAAGCTTTAGGCATAATCCTTTTATAACTGTTGGTCAGGAATTTCTGAAGGTACTGCAGAAAAATATTTCCGCCTTCGTTATCGTGGGTCTTCAGGAACTTACTGCCCAGAAAAGGAACCAATGTAAGCGCCACCAGCATTGAGGCCAAAACACTCGTCATTACCGCTACAGGAAGACTTCGAATAAATTCTCCTGCAATATCAGGAAGAAATGCCAATGGCAAAAACGCAATAATTAATGTTGCCGTACATCCTACAACCGCCAAACCGATCTGCTTAGTCCCTTTAAGAACCGCATCTTTTTTAGAATGACCTTCACGAAGCCAACGTTCAATATTTTCGACGACCACGATACTGTCATCGACCAACAATCCCAAAGCCACAACCAATCCGACGATGCTTAACTGATTCAGTGAAAATCCCAATGCATTCATCGCTATTAGTCCCAATGCCAATGACAAAGGAATAGAGATCATCACAATGATTGATGCTCTTGAACCTAACGGTAGTAACGTGATGATAACCAAAATAATGGCCAACCCGAAATCCACACCTAAATGCCCGAGTCGCTGAGAGACCATATTTGCCTGGTCGAAATTCTTAACCAGTTTGATATTTTCAGGAAGATCTTTTGAGAATTCTTCGAGTATAGGCTCAAATTCTTTCTGAACATCGGTTATATTGACATTATCCTTCATTCCTGCACTGACCAGAACGCAACGGTGTCCATTGATCCTTGTGATGTGATCCACTGTCTGAGATTTGTACCCGACCTCAGCAACGTCTTTCATATAGACGATTTTCCCATTGGCATTGTAGATGACCGTGTTGGCAACATCCTCCTCATTTTTAAACTTACCACTGGTTTTCACGTTGAAAACCTTGGTGCCCATATCGATGCTTCCTCCCGGAATATCGGCTGCTTCACTTTGTAAGCTTCCCATCACCAAATTCAGTGGGATTCTCAATTGAGCCAGCTTATCCAGCTTCAGATCGACTCTGATTTCCTGTTCGGGAATACCGGAGTAGATCACATTTTTGAGATTGGTGATTTTCTCTAATTTTGTTTTAAGCTTGTCAGCCTCGTCGTGGAGTTTTTTTTCAGAAACCGTTTCAGAAACCAATGCCACCTGCAGAATTTTCACATCGGCCGAGGATATTTTTTCTGTTTTGATCTGATAAATATCTTTGGGAAGTTCACTGTTTTTCAAGGCATTGATTTCGGTTGAAATTTCCTGATATTTGTTATCTACATCTACCCCATATTTAAATTTTACCTGAAAAGCGGCAACACCGTCTTCTACAGTTGTCAGTATTTTATCAATATTTTCAAGACCGTAAATTTTGTTTTCGATTGGTTTTACAACCTGCTCTTCCATATCTTTAGGACTTGTCCCGGGATAGATGACCGTAATCAGATATTGTGGTGGATGCGTCGATGGATCTTCAGATCTCGGCATTGTGAAAAGCGTTAACAGACCGACAACCGCAACAAGAAGAAATATGATCAGGGTAAACTGATAGTTTTTAACGGCAAAATTTGTTATCTTCATCGGATTCTATTTAATTATTTTGATGGTTGACTGCTCATTGAGATAAGCACTGTTGGAGATCGCGATCTTGTCGCCTTTCTGAAGCCCGTCTTTTACAAAAACTTTATCATTTTCGAATCTGGCAATCGTCACAGGTCTTTTCTTGACCTTATTGTTTGCAATGACGTAGACAAATGCTTTGTTTCCATCTGCTTCAAGCAAAGAATTGTAAGGAATAACAATCAAATCTTCAGACTGATCGGTCTTAATATCAGCTTTTCCGAACATTCCTACGGCGGGTTTGCTGTCATTCATTATCAGTTTTAGTTCGACCTGAAAAGAACCGATAGCCCTATCTGCTGCCTGTGATTTCCTGAAAACGAAAGATTCAAATTTTTTATCCGGATAGCCATCAAGAGTCACCATCGCTTTTTGCCCGATCTTTACAGAGGCCCATTCGGTATCTGTCAATCCTACTTTCAATAAATAATTGTTATTGTGCGACGTCTCATTGATCAGTAAAACTGGCGAACCCGGACCCACAATTTCCCCTTTGTTTGCTACTTTTTGGGAAACGAAACCATCAGCTGTCGCATATATTTTTGCATATCTTGCGTTGAAAGCAACAGCATCTTTCTGTCTTCGGGCAATGTCCAGACCTGTTCTGGTGTTCTGAACCTGTTCCAAAGTATATACACTGTCTTTGTATAAGTTTGTGGCTCTTTTATAGTCACGCTCATTCTTTTGAACATTTAAGTCAGATTGATTCAGACCGGCACGTATCTCCGTCTCATCCAGAGTTGCCAGGAGCTGCCCTTTTCTGAAAAACTGGCCTTCCTCGACAAAAACACCTCTCACCACTCCACCGATCTTAAAAGAATAGGTAGTTTCATTCTCTGTTGTCACCAGACCTGATGCATTGATATTGGAGCCCAGAGCCAAGGATTCCACTGCCGCTGTTTTTACGGCGATCACGTCAGCCGTTTCAAAATGTTTTGATTCTTTTTTTTTTTCTTTGCAGGATGTCGTCAATAAGACTGAAAGCAGAAATATTGTTATTTTTTTATTCATAATGATTAATTTTTAGTTAGGTTGAAAGTTGCGTTGGCTCTTTCCAGTTCGGCAAAAGCAATCCAGGAATTAAAGAGGGCGATGTTGGCATTGAGCTGTGTGTTAACCAGTTGGTTCTGGGCATCCAGTAATTCGATGTAAATTGCCATCCCTTCTTTGTATAATCTGGTCACATCATCATTGTACTTTTTAGCCGTCTCTTTCTGTTTGGTATCTGAATGATACTGATCCAAAGCTGATTTCAAATTATTTTGGGAAACCTGAAACTGTAACAGCAGCTGCTGTTTTACATTATCAATCTGGGAACTGATCTTCTTACTGTCCTCATCCACCTGCTTCATCTTATACTTGTTTTTATTGCCGGAGAAGATGTTCCATTCCAGACTCAAACCTGCGAAATAATAGCGTGACGATTTGTCGACCTTGAAATCAAAATCCTGAAATCCGAAATCTGCAAATCCGCTTAATTTCGGATACCAGTTGGATTTGGTCATCTTAAAAACATTATCGTTGAGCTCTTTCGCCTGATTCAGTTTCTGCAATTCTTCCATGTTTTCAGTATTTTCTGAAAGTATTTCATTTGGTACTTGCATATCTTGATCGATTTCAATGTCAGAATCTAGTTCTTTATTTAAGAGAAAATTAAAATAGGATTTAGCGTTTTTAGATGTATTAACAGCGGTCTGAAGGTTGGCTTCAATTCTTGTCACTTCATTATCACTTCGGAGTACGGCTGTGCGGTTGATCTTGTCATTTTTATAAAGCGACCTGTTCACTCTTTGATTTTCCTTGACTATGGACATAGCATTTTCGTAGATCCTGATCCCTTCCATTGACTGTAGATATTTATAGTAAGCAATTTTAATTTCCTTAACCAATTCCCGACGGTAAATTTCCAGTTCGATCCTTTGTACGGTAGTTTGCTGTGACTTGATCTTTTTGTTGTACATAATTTCGTAGTTCAACAGTGGCATTGTCGTGTGGATCTTCACATCGTAAAAATTATTTGGATTGATCAAAACTGACTGATTTTGCAATGATGGAAAAGAATTGGAATTTGTGATCTGATTCAACGTGCTGTATACAGGATTCAGCATATCGCCGATCGGAATATCGATAGTTCTGCCTCCATCGGCTATGGTATAGTTTGCAACCAGACCAACAGAGGGATAAAACAGTGATTTCGCTTCCTGCAAAGTATATAAGCTTTTGTTGATATCGAATTTTTTCTGTTTGATGATTTCATTATTTTCCAGACCGGCTTTGATGTAACGATCCAGATGACTTTGGGAATATCCTAATATTCCAAAGCAAAGCAACAATACGAGTGATAACTTTTTCATTAATATACATTGTTTTTAATTTGAACATTGTTCATTTTTTAAGACAAAAAAACTCAGAGTCTTTCCAATATTTTTAAAAATTCGTTGTAGCCCTCAGACATTATGGTATCAGGGCTGCTGAATTTTACACCTTTTGTTCGCTGCCGAATTTCCAGGCAGCACATTCCGTGTACCAAACTCCAGATCATAAAAGCTAAGGCTTCAGAATTATGTTCCTTGAAATGCCCATTAAGCATACACTGTTCCACCGTTTTCTTAACATAACCGAATGTTTCATTTCCTTCCGACCACAGCTTGTTTTTTTGTGTTTCCAGATAATCCATTGGCGCTCTCAGGTTGAACATCAGATCATACATCTCAGAATTTTCTAGGGCAAACTTAATATAGACTGATCCCATTTTTTTTAACCGCTTCATTGGGTCTTCTATAGCAAAAAGTTCATTGAAGTACTGCCCCAACTCCTGAAATCCGATCGAATGCAGATCGTGAAAGATTGCATTTTTATCTTTGAAATAGACATAGACCGTACCAACACTATAATTGATCTCATCTGCTATGTTTCTGATCGTGGTATATTCTATGCCTCTTTCAACGAAAAGCTTTTTAGCTCCGTTTAGGATCAGGAGCCTTAGTGCTTCCTTTTCCTTTTGTTTTCTTTCGCTGATGCTCATAAAATTATTTTAAGATGCAAATATATAAATATTTTTTGAACAATGTTCATTAATGATTATATGCTTAAATTTATCAACAATTTCCCCAATGATAATAGTACCAGTATTTTAACTCAATTAGATTTTTGATCCTTAAGTCTCCTTCTTAAAGCTAACATATCATCACTTACTTTCCAATACAGAACTTCAAGCTATTTGATTATTAATTAGTTAACCAAAATGAGGAAGAAATAGGGAACTAAAAGCATCATAACATCCCAAACCATCGCAAAGAAACGACAAATTAGCTCTCTAATTCATCTAACTTACACAAAACAAAGGTAAATAAAATTTTTGAGGGGCAAAAATAAGCAGTTTATATCTGAATTTTTGGCTCTAAGAAAATCTTTAAATGACTCTAAAAGAAGAGACGACATTCATGATAATATATTTATTACTTTTCAGCAAGCATTTCGTCAAAAAATAATTCTAAATATTTCGTTGTATTTTCAACCAAAATAAATATCTGAAGCATTCCCATACCGCCTTTTTAAGATGTCACGTTCTAGCTTTGTTTCTTTTTCGAAGTCTCAAGCTCTTTTCTTATGGAATCATAGGAAATTTGTTTTCCTTCGTTGGTTTACATTCTTTGTGAAGCTTTCTCCAATTGACTAAACTTTCTTTGCAAATCCCAATTCTTGAGCTACTAAGGATACATTGCCTCGCTACTCACTTAATAATACCGCCTGAATTTTTCTGATCTTGTTCATAATCTTAAAGTTAAGTATAAGAATTTTGTCCTAACAAAGTTAGCAACTCCATTTTTTTCTGTATATTTATGGTTAAACTAAATTAGCTAAAAACTCATGAAAAGAACTTCACTCACCCTAGTCTTTCTCTCCATTTATGGTATTGCATTTACTCAAGAACTAACAAAAGCAGAGAATGCATTTAAAAATTCAACGTTTATTACATTCAATACGAATATTAAACCTGAACAACTTATTGGCTCTATCATCTATTACAAGGAAGGTAAAAAAGATGATTTTGAATACATACCGATCCTAAAATCAGACCAACTGAAAAAGATAGAACCAATTTACAACAATAACATTATGTTTAGTACCATGGTAAGCAAATCAAACATATCATCAGCTAAGTACTTATCGATCATCAATGTAAATGTTGCTGTAAACTACATGCTGGAAGTTATTTTAGAGGATGTTTTAGATTATAAGGCGCCGAGCTTCGCCAGTGACGCGGATATACAGACTCAGGCTTTATTTTACGCAGGGATACTGAAAAGACAGGGCTATATAACTGAATATATAGATAATGTTAACTTATGCACTTTAACAAGCAAAGTCTTCTCCGAACAGAGAATCGAAGGACAAGGCTCTTATTTTGTTGATGCAAGTAATAAAACGTTTGCCAGTAATGATGAGTTCACCTCGAAAAGGTTAATTAGCATTCATTCTGTTAACTTAACACTTTTTGTCGACGACTTTAAAGTAACCAAACTGACAGATAAATTGAGTACTAAAGCCAAGTCTACACTTAAAGACAAATTAGCGAGTAAAGCTTTGGCCGAAACAAATGCACCAGAAACCTCAGTACCGAGCTATGTCATTGCCAATAAAATTAAGCTTGGATCTAAAGAAGTAATTTTAAGCAAGCAATAAGTAAGCAGCTAATGTGTGGAGTTGCTATATTTGAGTAGATACAAAATTAAGAGAATTATATACCAAGCAAATGACTGTTTTACCAAGTTATTAAATTGTAATTTTTCTGATCTTTTTCAAACTCTCAGAGACAAAAAGTATAACAATTTTGTCCTAACAAAGTTAGCAACTCCAATCGTTCTTATGATAAACAATCAGTACAACAAATATTAGATTATCAGAACAAACATCAATTAAATAATACCCAAGTTGCTCAAAAATATAAACTCAGTAGAAATACTGTTGCCAAATGGAAAAAGCTAGACTTAGCTCAAGAAACTGAATAATTTTTTTCATAGCGTACTTTACGCAATTTGTGTTTTGGACAGCCTTCTTATATTATGAGGGCTGTTTTCTTAAAATGTGTATTGTCGCTTTTATTTACACACAAAGTAGTCCTCCTCATCATTTAAGTAATCTTAATTATAATGTGAATACCAGAGGAAAGTTCAAGAATCTAGAAGGTGTGGCTAACAAGATTATCTATAATAGATTATCCCATATTTTTTGAGGCTTGGAGCAGGTTAGTTCAATGTTTTACCATTGCATATCACCACAGGTAAACGCTATGACTGCTAACCCTACAATCGAAAGTTTATTATGAGATCAGTTTATCTTTATAGTAAAATAAAATGAAGTAATACTGATAATGAGCAATTTAAAAACAAAAATTAACGAAAAAAATTTATGCCCAGTCAATCATGCTGTAAGTTTATTAAGCAGAAAATACAAACTTAGAATACTTAATGCATTACTTAATAAAGGTCCGAAACGTTTTAAAGTTCTTGAAAGAGAAATATTTACGACCGTACCTCCTACTGTTGAATATAAAACGACAACACTTGGTCAGACAACAATGCCTATGCTTGATGAGATATACCAATGGGGGAATGTTGCATATGTTTCATATGAAATAGAAAACTTTGATTAGTGGAGCGATGCTCATGCCGATGGCTCATAAAAGAAGTGACAGAGATAATTTCATATGAGTGCTAAAAAGTGACATTTCTCACCGCTTTTTGTTATACATTTAAAATGTGTTTCTTTTTAAATTTGCAGTACTAATAAGAGTTTCACTAAACTTTTTAAAAAATATTTCTCTTGTCTGATAATTTGAATACCCATATTTGGCAGTACTGTCACTCTTAAAAATGGGGTTCCTCTTCATATTGTGAAGGAGATGATGGGGCACTACTCTGTGAAGCAAACTGAGGAATATGCAATCACAGAGCAAGAATCAGTAAGTTTAGAAATGCAACAATTGAAATAGAAGCTAAACAAGATTGACAATAGTCAGAGCAACGAAAGCCCCATGCAACTTTTACTAAAGCTTCAACAGGAAGTTACTTACTTAAGTCAAAAAAATATTCCAAATGGAAATATAAACCCACAAGAACAGTTAAGGGAAATAACAAGAAGGCTTGACTCCCTAAGGGAAATGTTTTTAAATACATAATCTCGTTTAAAATAACCTGTTTCTCTCAGTGAGTACTCAAGTTACGTATATTGTAAACTCCCAAATTACTTTTTCTATTTGGGAGTTTTCTTTAACATAGAGAGCTCATCGGAGAAAAAGCCACTTGCTAGAAATTTTCAAGTCTATTCTTGGAACAATTAATTTAATTATTGATTATTCGAAGGCTTGAGTATAATTTTGCCGAAAGTTTTTCCCTGCTCTACTAAACGGTGCGCTTCCTGAACCCCTTCCAAACTAACGATATTAGAAATATCGGGCTTTATCTTTCCATCTTTTAATAATTGAAAAAGAGTTTTCAAATCTTCCTTAAAAAAATTAGAATGCCTTTTTTTGTATGCTGTGATGTCGTAAAACTCTGCGTTTGGAAACCATGGCAAGATATTCCATATCAAGACTTTGATAAAATCGAAATAGACACTACCTTTTTTTCCTTGTGATATTCCCTGAAAACCAAAATCGACCAGCGTACCATTTTTGTTCAAGATACGAAATGACTTTTGAAGCTGTATCCCGCCAATAGGGTCAAAAACGGCATCTACTCCCTGCGGTTCTCTCTCCTTTAGAATCTGTTCAAAGTCTTCTGTTTTGTAATCAATGAGTTGCACTCCTGAATTTTTCAGAGTCAAGTCACGATGTAGGGATGCTGTACCATACATCTTTAAATTCATCAAAAGTCCCAGCTGAACCAATGCCTGCCCCACTGCCCCACCAACAGCGTGAATAAAAATAGTCTGCCCGAATTGTACTTTTGCTAATCTATGTAAAAGCTGATAAGCCGCAACATATGTAAGGACAAGACTTATCGCCTGCTCATCCGTTATACCATCAGGAACCGAAACCAGTGTCTTTGCGTCCAAACAAATATACTCAGTGTATGCACCAGTAACCGTTAATTGCGCAACTTTTTGTCCTATCTTTATGTTTTCCACATCTTTTCCCAAAGCATCTACAGTTCCTACCAAGTCATAGCCCGGCGTTAACGGTAAATTTCCTTTTCTTACAGATGGATAAATTCCACGTCGGATAAGGGTGTCTGTAAAGTTAACACTAGTTGCCAATACTTTAATTCTAACTTGCCCCGGCATTGGTTCCGGCAAATTATTGCGCGTTACTATTTGCAGTACCTCTGGGGTACCAAATTCAGTTATCACTATTTTTCTATAAAACATCTTTTCTTAAATTTTCCTTGTTTTTTGCTTTCAAATTTGGATACAAGGAGATGTTCCTACCTATGGCAAGCTAATTTTCTCCCTGATTACTTCAAAATTAAATTTTGTCCAGCTCAGATTGGTAACGCGAAGAAACCTCCTTCCAATTAATGATTCTCCAAATATTTTCAAGATAATCCACTCTTTTATTCTGATACTTCAAATAATAAGCGTGTTCCCAAACATCGATACCTAAAATGGGAACACCTTTGATTTCAGCGGTATCCATCAGCGGATTGTCTTGGTTTGCTGTAGAAATAATGCTCAGTGCACCATCTTTGATGATCAACCAAACCCAGCCACTTCCAAAACGTTTTAGACCGGCTTCATTCACTTCTTTTTTAAGGTTTTCCAAACTACCAAACTGATTGTTAATGGCTTTAGACAAACTTTCTGACAACGGTGTATTCACAGGTGATAGACTTTCCCAAAACAATATATGGTTATAATGTCCTCCTGCATTATTGTGCACAGCAACAGGATATTTGGAAATACTATTGAGTAAGTTTTCTAAAGAAATATCTTCAATTCTTATTTCATTTAAGGCTTTGTTTAAATTATCCACATAGGTTCTATGGTGTTTATTGAAGTGGATATCCATCGTTTTCGTATCGATAATGGGCTCTAAGGCACTTATTTCATAAGGCAACGGTTGTAATGTATAATTCATTTTACTTAATTTAAATGGATGAATAATTATTGATGATTGACTAGTCTGTACCAAATATTCTACGGATTAAAACATCGGAAGTTTCTGCTTTCTCGATCTGAATATTGAAAGTTTTCCGTAGTGTGTAAATTAATTTTTCAGGATCGCCCAATAATTTAGTGATAATGACACCGTCCTGTCTTTTGTGTTTAAATTGATTATTCTCAAGGGTATAAATTCCGTTTTCACTTCTTCTTGTAATAATTAGATTTTTAACAAAACCCGATTGAGGATTTGTTGACACATACCAGTTAGCAACTTCCAGGTCCTGTACATTACTTTGCTCAATTTCAAAACTGTACATCCGGAGCCAATCCTTATTCCAGTATTCAAGTGTAGAAAAGGTTTCCTTTCTCACAATTCGGTACCCGCTTTTAGAATTTATATTTTCGTCATCGCTAATTAAGGATACGGGAAAATCGGGTGTGGTCACCCCGAAACCAGCATCCACTAAATAATCTCTACCATCCAGACTGACAATGATAAAAGCATGGGTTTTTGGTGGCAAGGCGCTGTCTTCTTTTTTCCATAGCACTCGTGCTAAAAGTATTTTCCTTTGAAACCCTATAGTTTCCAATACATAATTAAGCAGTAGATTTTGCTCATAACAATACCCTCCACGCTGTTGATAAACTAATTTTTCAAAAATATCCTCTATTTGCAGGGATGGTGATGTGCCAGTAAACGCATCCACATTTTCAAATGGAATAAACCGCGTTTGCAATTTTACCAGTTGCGACAGTGTTTCATAATTTGGCTTGGCAATATTTTGAAATTTAATCTTTTCAAAATATGATTGTATGTTCAAGTCCATATGTACTTTATTTTGATCTTAAAAATATTTTACGATATATATGTGTGTCCATTGAATATTTGCCCCCGCCTTCCACAATTAAAGCGACTGCTATTCCTATTGCTAATAAATCAAACTGGCAGCCTTCCCCTTTTTGGTTTCCAAACCAGTTCATAAAAAAACCATTTCCCAAATGTGTTGTGACCATAATGCCAAGCAATAAACCTACGTAAGCAGTTGCCCAGAATCGTGTAGTCAGTCCCAACAAAAGGCAAACTGCTCCACAAAATTCTATCATAATGACGGCGAATGCTATAATTGCTGGAAGATGCAACTGCTCGGTAAAGATTTTTATCGTCCCGTTAAATCCCGCGCCTCCATATATTCCTACTGTTTTTTGCAAGCCGTGTGGCAGAAAAATAAGACCCAGTGTAACTCGTAATATGATTCCGGTGAATGTGTTGTAAGTTTTAAAAATTATGTGTTTCATTATTTTGAATATTTAATTGTGACCCTATTGAAATTGTATCTATAGCAGCATCTGAAACAATTGATAATCCGCCCCCTATGCATCAATTGATGACCATATTTCGCTGGAAATAATAATGCAGATGTTTTTTGGTTACTGATCATTTTTAATTGAAGACGTTGGAAGCTATAAAAATTCCGTAATTCTCTTTGCTTGTTTTATCGGGTCCATATGCATCCCAATTGGCTCCTAAACCAAAACGAAAATCTTTATAACTCAATCCTGCCCTGAGCATCAGATAACTTCTTGCATGATCTCCATTTTTCACCGTTGCACAATACAGGCCTTGTGCCCGGGTGTAAATATTCCAGTGCTGATTCAATTGCGGCTTATATTCCAGCATAGCAAATCCTTCCCAATTACTATTTTTAGACAAGTCAATCCTTGGCACCAGGGAAAACATAAGTGTTCGGGAGGAATAAGTATATGAAAGCGCTGTATTTGGACGCAACCCCGAATTAGGTGTATAATGTGTTCCTGCTAAAACCTTTAGCCCTTTGGCAAACTGATAAGTGAGATGAATCTGATTCATCATATCTTTTGAATAGGTCTCGCTCCATTTCGAAGAAAAATTGGTGACACTGAAAATACCGAATTTAGAAAAGTTCCGAAATGATTTATTAACTGTCATTTGCGCAGCATATCCACTTGTTCCCGGTAAAATTTCGACCACTATGGGTGGATTTTTCACTTCGTGAACAGCATTTTCCTGCGCGAAAATTTTGGCTGGAAATAGTAGTACTACATTAATCAAAAATATCCTATTCATTACTTTTTTGTTCTTAACTGTTATTACAATACAAATTTCTTCCAATTCGAATCATAATTGTAGAACAAAAAAATTAAAGACTAGGACAAATCAATCATTTTTCGATATTCACTGGGTTGAAGGCCGGAATGCTTTTTGAAAAACCGTGAAAAATAGGAAACATCTTCAAATCCTAAGACAAAAGCTGCTTCAGAAACCGTATAATTGGGTAATGATAAAAGCGCCCTTGCTTCCATGGTAAGTGCTTCATTTATAATAGCTGATGCCGTTTTCCCTGTGACAGATCTTGCACATTTATTGAGATGATTGGGTGTAATATTGAGCATTTCTGCATACACCTGTATTTTGTGCGTCTTTTGTATGTTGTCGGTAATTAATCTCCTGAAACGTTGTATAATTGCTTCTTTCGGAGAAAATACAGGCAATGGCAGCGTGTGGATGAAATTGGCGATTTCATTCAGCAAGGTATTTAAATAGGATTTTAATAAACTATCGCCCGTATCTTTTTCATACAGCAAAAGGAGTTGCTGTAGTAAATATTGAATTCTCGAGGTTGTTTCCTTATCAAAACTGAAAACGGGATTATAAATGAGTTCAATATAATTAGAAATTTCTTTTAGCTTTTTCTGGGATGAAAGATCATTAATGAAATCATTTGAGAAATGACCGTAATAGCCTTCAATATTTCCATTTTTTTTTAAGATCGTCCGGATCTTATAACCTGGCAAAAGCATTAACATTCCAGATGTTAATTCGAATATATCCGAACAAACCATTTTTGATAATTCCCCTTTTGTTATAAAAACAAAATCGTTCACCGTCTTACGATGAGGAACGGAAGGCAGAACTGCCGTTTCGTTTAGAGAAGTAAGGGGTTCAATAACAAAATCACTGAAAATACCTTTGGTAGCCAGTCGATCGACATTAATTATTTCTTTAAAACTGTCCGGTTTAAATTCTTCAATTCTATCCAATTTGGTGCTTTTATCTTTGCTATACTAAAATAGCAAATTTATAATGCAAAGTTAACTCTATGCAATGCATTTGCTTTTAAATCAGAAATGATAATATATTGCATAACATCTCATTGTTATGGAGTTCTTCAGATTCAGACCTTGGCTAGCTGTAAATGAACAACTTAAGATAAATTATTTTAGGATTGTTTTCAATTATTCATAATATTCGGTCATCAAAATAAACTAATTTATGTACATTTCAAAGATTCGTGGCAGAAATTTGAAAATGATTAAAAAAAGGTTTTATACCATCTAGAAAAGGGTGGTTCGAATATATGTAGAATAGAGACCTTCATATTCTGTAATTTTTCTAGCATCTTGTAGGCATCCATAATATTACGGCTGAATCCATCCAATAAGTGAAGAATGATTTTTAGTTAGCTTAAGCTTAGTGAACAGTCTGTTCCATTATGGTCGGTTAAAAGTTTTTGCAGAATAATCCACGAAAATAGTTTCTGTAATAATTAGATTATTATATTTACAATCACTAGCGTCCAAAATAAAATTTAGGTTATAAAAAAGCGATTCTTCTTTTCAAGAACAGTGTTTTTTTTTAGATTCCGACCTTAAAAGACGCCAAATTGCCCGTTTTTGTCAGGTAATTTTTCCCTGATAACGGATCTTCGTCCACTTCCAAAGTCAATCTTCACAAAGATATTCATGCGTATAAAACTCACCAAGTTGGGTTTTTGATTTGTTCTATTAAGTTTTTGTAAAAATTACATTCACAATGTTATTAAGGATTTAGGAAATCTCCATATGCTATCAATAATGTTAGTGTAAAGAATTTTTGTAGGGATTGTGCGTAATAATACCTACGGGGGACAGATAGCAACATTGCAGAGGCTAAACTGCCCATTAAACAATCTTTTTCTCATTTAGTATAGGTTAAAAAAACAAGTCTATAGAGGAAAGCTAAGCTTTACGGGTTACAGAAAGAAATATTTTCTTTTCTCCACTTACTTCCATGCACCACCATTTGAATTCATACCATCTGTAGGTATTAGTGTCAATCTGCACCTGTAGATTCGTCGTTTCAACTTCCGCTGCAGTAGTAGTCCAATATACAATATTATTAGCATCAATCTGCAAATAATTTCCGGTCAGCAGATTATTATTAAGTGAGGTTTCGTTCTCATTTACCTGGGTAGCAAATGATTGATAGCTTACAAGTTTGGGACTATCCGATATGTTATAAATCCGCGGATCGTACCATGTTAAATTCACTCCCTGCAAGTTCATTTCTAAACCGTCAATAGAAGGTAAAGCAGGAAGGTTATTTGCTGTGACATAGGTTTTTAAATTAAAAGTATTCGCCTGTGCCGTAGCCACAGGCACAGAATATATCCTTGTAATTGCTTCTCCTACAGGCAGGCCTCCACCATCACTTATTTTAGGAAGTCCTTCAAGGTATCCTAAAACACCGTTTGCATCTGCGACTAAAGTTTTTGTTGCTGTAAAAGCCTGGTCTTTAGTTTCAGACTTTGTACCGTCAGGTTTTGTAAAAATGGCATTGCTGGTATTATGCTTAGGAAGCTCTCTTACCCGTTCAATACCGTTAACGTCAAGCATTTCTGTAGGAGCAGGAGTATTAATACCCACTTGTGACAAAAGTGAAACAGAGACCAAAGTGGCCATTAGAAGTAATCCTTTTTTCATTATGTTTTTGTGTTTAAATTATGATTAAAAAGCTGGTTATGAGGATGTCTTTAATGCCAGCTAAATTTTTTGCAATATTAGGAAGAGTATAATAAAAAAAATAACAGTAGGTGTTAAGAAATACGAAATTCTCATATATCTTTAAAGGAAAAAACCTGATATGATGAGGCTAGCCAAAAAAAATTTACAAAAAAACACATTAATAATCAAAACATTACAGCATATTGTATCATTATTAACAGATAGAGAAAGAGATTATAAAAAAATCAGTCTACAATAAAAGCGGGATTTTAAAGTACTTATATCTACTTGTATAAATTCCCTCATACAACATTGATGGACGGAGAGACAAAACGTTTTAAGTCTTAAAATTAGTTATCTCCGGAATATCTATTTTTGCACTGTCATTATTTCAGCTCAGGAAACCATAGAATTTTAGGAACTCCCATTCAAAGGTATTATAGCCAAATACAAAAAAGAAAAAATGGTTTTTATTGATGATTACGCTTCATAGGTGTGGCCCATGCAAAATGATGAAAAAAATGTTTTTCCTCAAAAACGATCAGAGACTACTATAATACCAACTTTATCAATGCAAGATTTGATATGGAAAAGTGAGAAGAAGAGATCTTGCTTCTAAATTTGGGGGCTCGCTCCTATCCTACTTATCTTTTCTGAATGGTGCTGGTGACAAAAACGTCCTGTTATCTTTTTATTAACTAAGGTATTCTCCGGAATATTCTAGGTTTACCCGTTAAAAAGCATGATCTTTCTGGTCTGTTCACATATGTTTTAATATCTTGTGATTTACTCGCATTGAAGATTTCTCCAAAAGATTAACATTAGACTTAGCATTATACAACTTATTGGTATAAATATTTTCATAAAACTGTATTTCTTTTTATAATAAAAAGTATTGATTGACCAACTTGAAGAATTATTGTTTTTGTTAGTATCCCTATGCACGCAATTTTTGATATCTAAATTAGATGAATATAGAAATAATAAATTGCTAGCATTTATTAAAAAATGAATGTTAAATATTCTGAAAAAAGATAATATAAAAAAAGTGCATTCATACCTTGCAAAGCTGCAGAAAATATTTGTATATATATATTCAACAAACCTCATTCACAACGATTCCGAAAAATAATATCACAACACACTGTCATTTTATAAATAAAGATATCAACATATTTGCACACAAACAATTAACACATTTTTAATAACTCATTTGTGTTTTTAAAGCACCCAAAAAACCGCATTATTTAATGATCCGAAAACCATTAAGTAAGTACCAAAGAAATATTACTTTTTTTCAGGAATTATAACATAATACTAAAATCTTTATAGCAGTAAATTTATAATTTCGCACTGAATCCTACTGCGACTATCAATATCAGATGACTGGCAGTAGAATGAAATATAATTCAAATAACTATTCCTCTCAAAACACAAACAAATGACAAAAACTAAATCAACTATTCTCAGGACTTCTTAATAGATACATCAAGATATACACTAATCTTTTCTAGATAAATAAAATCAAAAATTAGACTAATAATTTACAGGCTCTGGCTATAAGATTAATGGCAAGAGTGATCATATACCTATGAACATATCAAAGAATATCATCGAAAATTTATTATTATATAATAATGCAAACCATATCCTCTATGAACTTAATAGCATACCGGGAAAAGAAATAGCTGAAAAAATAGTTACCCTTGCCACCTGCTTAAGATCTACAGGGAAATTTAGGTGTGGAGATAGAGTAATATTGATTATGAATGATTCACCGGAATTTATCTATTCATTCCTTTCTTTAATATCAATTGGCTGTATTCCGGTTCCGCTTAATCCATTAATTCAAGATTCGGAATTAGAGTATATCTTAATAGACTCTAAAGCAATAGGTGCTATTATAGATTATCAACAATATCTACGGCTATATAATGTCATACATAATAGTTCATACTATATTATAAATGAATGTATTGTAGTAAATAATCCTTTAGTAAAAGAATATGGATCGATAAATTATTTGCAAAAATCTTTATTCCCACAAAACTTCTGTAATGCTTCTTCAGGTTTGGAATTTGTGTACGAAGAAAATAATCTGATTGCCTTTTGGCAATATACTTCCGGGACTACTGGTAATCCAAAGGCGGTACAGCACAGACATCCTACTATGCTAACAAATACAGAGCTATTTGCACAAAAGACATTGGGAATTTTTAAAGAAGACATAATAATGTCTGTTTCCAAGATGTTCTTTGGCTATGGACTAGGAAATAGCCTGTTCTTTCCTTTGATCACAGGAGCTTCTGTCATAATTGATGAAAAATGGTTCACCGTCGATAATCTGAAAAAAAACATAAGGCTTTATAAACCTACTATCTTATTTGGAACCCCAAAAGTATATTCGGAAATTCTTCATCAGCAAGAAAGCTTTTCAAAAAACGAGTTCAATAGCATAAGGTTATTTATTTCTGCAGGTTCTTCGCTTCCGGAATCTATCATCAGAGAATGGGAAATAGTATTTGGTAAAACTATCATCAATGGAATTGGATCTACAGAAATAGGACATATTTTTATGTGCAACTATCAATTAAAAGAACAGAGTGAAAACTCATCACTAGGTGTTCCCGTTTCTGGTTACAATATAAAAATAAGCAAAATTAACACCCCCGATGAAACAATAGAAAACTATGGAGAAATAGGCGAACTATGTATTCATCCCCCAAAAAATACACTCAGTTCATATTGGGAAAAAGAAGAAACTAATAAGATAAAATATAAAGAAGGTTGGTATTTTTCAGGAGATCTATGTTCTCAAAATGAAGATGGCTCCTATCTCTATCATGGCAGAAAAGATGATCTCTTTAAAATAAATGGACGCTGGGTAAATCCTCTTGAAATAGAAAATTATGTATTGCAGAATTTCAAGCAGATAAATGAATGTGCAAATATCCATCATTTAGATAATGATAATCTTGCCAGGTCAGTATTATATCTGGTAGGAAAAAGTGGAAGCGCCACTCGTGTTCTTTCTGATGAAATTCAAAAAAAATTGTCAGAAAATTTTCCCTCCTATAAACGTCCTTCCACAATTTATTTCATAAAAGAATTAATAAGAAATAGCAATGGAAAAGTAAATAGAAAAAGATTAGAAAACAATTTAACATAACTCAAATTATTAATATTAAAATATGCAGATAATAGATGCAATTAGTGAAGTTCCCGGAGTGAATATCATTGGTATCCGTGGTAAAATGCAGAACGGCTTTCAATGCCAGATTTATGAAACTGAAAAAGAAAAATCCTTATCCGCTTGGGCTGCAGAAGTAAGCATGCAACTCTTGGATAAAAATGATGTTTCACAAGATGAATTGGGTATCATTATCAATGCTTCTATTTCACTATATGATACTACTTCTCTGAGAAATACTTCAGCGCCTGGCTTAGGGCATGCAGTACAAAAATATTTGAATGCGAAAAATGCATTCGTTTTCGAAATGTTTCATAATGACTTAGGAAATATGATCAAAATCGCATCTGATTTTTTATTAAACTCCAAGAATAAGTATGCATTGATTATTCAGTCAAATAAATTCTCGGATTTTCTTAAGGATGATAAGAACGGATTTTGTATTCCTGACGGGGTAAATGCATTACTGCTTAAATCAAGCAATAACAAAATAGAACTAGAAAATATACATATCCTTTCTTCTGAAATATCAAAAGCTAGTTTAAGCTTCAATACAGGAAATGAAGAAGCTCTGAAAAAAGAGAATATTTTCAGATTGAATTGGAATTACAGCCCATCTTTTGTAAAAGCTATCAACTCTGAATTGAAAAGTATATTCTCAAAATTAAAAGAACAACAAACCCCTGTTATCACTGAAAAATGGTTTCCAGAACACCTCTCATCACACGAAACTGAAAATACATTAGCCATGAATACTATTCCCTGGCATTTGCAGGAAAACAAACAATTGAAAGAACAATCACTCACCATGGTGTCATATAATCCGTTTCTTGCCCAATATTCGGTTCTAAAAATTACAAATGATAAAATATAACTCTTCAATAAAAAGTGTAGCCATAGGACTTCCGGAGACTTATTACACCAATGATATGCCCCCGTTTTCCGAGATTCCCAATCTTCCAAAAAACTGGTGGAGAAGCTGGGGAATGGAAGGAAGATATATGGTAAACAAAGAAAAAGGAGAATCCTGTTCTCAACTTGCTAAAAAAGCCTCTTTAGGTGCCATAGAAAAGGCAGGTCTTTCCACACAGGACATAGATCTTATCATAGGAACTACATGTACCATTACAGGTTGGTCTGATAAAGAAGACGATAGAATCTTTCCGGGAATTTCAGAATATTTAAAAACAGAGCTGGAATGTAAACACTCAGTGATGACTATGGAAGTCAACCAGGCATGCATCTCATTTCTAGTGGCACTACAAATAGCTTCTGACTATATAAAAACAGGAATGTACAAAAACGTTCTGATTTGTTCCGCAGAAACATTTACTCAAATTGCAGACTTTTCTCTACCCTCTTCTACTCTTTTTGGAGATGGTGCTGCGGCGATAGTCATAGGAAGATCAGAAAAAGAAGGAAAATTAGTTTCTTCTTATTATAAAAGCATTCCCACATATAATGATATTGCAACATTACAATGGAAAACTCCTGCAGATAAGTCAGGGAAAGAATTTACCCGTCCGTACTTTACATTAGGAGAAGATGCTCCCACTCAAATGCAGACATTCGTGCCACAAAATGTTCCTGAAGTTATCTTTAAAGCTTTAGAAAAAGCTAATTCATCTCTTGAGGATATACATCATTTTGTATTTCATCAGCCGTCGAAAATGCTCATCAGAATGTGGGCAATGGGAATAGGAATAAAGAAAGAGAAATATACAACCACCGTAGAAAAATACAGTTGCTTGAGCTCTGCCTCAATCCCCATGACCTTATACTTTGCATTAAAAAATGAAAAAATAAAGCTCAATAATAAAATTGTACTTGCCGGTGCAGGAATCGGATGGGGTTTTGGAGCACAGGTATGGGATATAGAAAATATTAACTATTAAAAATTACAATAGAATGGAAAACCAACAATTATTTAACAAAGTGTGTGCTATTTTAGCAGATATTGCAGAATGCGATATTAATATCATTAAACCTAATACTGACCTATTAAATGAAATAGGAGTAACTTCTCTTATGGGATTGGAAGTTTTGGTCGAGCTGGAAAGAGAATTCGACATCAGCTTAGATGAAGGAATTCTGATCAAAATGAAAACGCCGAAAGATATCGTAGACGTTCTGGAAGAAGAATTAGCCGTTTAAGAATACAAAACACAGTCTTTGGGCTTTTACCAGGCATGTTGGGCCCAAAGATTTTAATAGATTTTGACTTTTCACCAATATTAATAAAGCCTATTAATGTTGGTTCATAACAGACATCCGTAATTAAAAATACTCACTTAAAAAAGTGAGGGTTATTTCTTTTGGAAAAAATAAAAAAAAATAATCTAATAATGATTGAAAATTTAGAAGTCGATGAATTAGTAATAGGTGCAGGACTTTGTGGTCTTATGTATGGCGTTGCTGCGGTTACCGAAGGAGGTTCGATTGCCATCAGCGAAGCCCATCATAAAGTAGGAGGTTATGCCACCAATTTTTATCGGAACAAAAGAAAATTTGTTTTTGACTGCAGCCAACATAAAGTAAGCGGACTCAAAGAAAATGTTGGAAACCTATGGAATACCCTTAAAAGGCTCGAACTACAGTCATTACTGGACGAATTCGAATTACACGAAGAAATTGGAACAGTAGTGTATAAAAACCAATTTATCAAACTTCCCTCTGAGCCGGAAGACATAAAAAAAACACTCATTACCCATTTCCCAGATGAATCGGCAGGAATAGAAAAACTATTTCAGGATATAGAATCTCACGGATATCAGCATTATATGTTTTTTAGAAAACTGATGAATGAATATACCATAAACAGAGATATTTTGAGAGAAAGCAGGGGTTTATCAAAAATTACAGCCCGTGATTATTTTAAAACCATTTTTAAAGGGCCAGACATTGTCGAAGTACTCAGTCCCATTGCTATTTATTCAGGTTCTATTTCCAATGAAGTCAATGCTTTTTATTTTCTTCATTGCCTTTATGCCATGTTCTATGGTGGGCCTGCCTTTATGAAAGGAACCGGACAGCGTATTTCGGATCTGCTGTTAAAAGAATTTGTAGACCGCGGCGGAATTCTTCTGAAGAAAAACCAGGTGCATGAGATGGAAGATATGGGCGACCATATGCTGGTAACCACCCGGAAAAATATAGTAAAGACCAAAAGAGTCATCGCGACCTGCCCTCCCGAAGATGTAGTAAGAATGCTGAAAAAAGATGAAAAGTCTCAGGAATTTAAAGAAGTTCTCGAAAACTTCACCGTTGGATGGGGACATTTTTGTGTATTTGCTGTACTTTCTATTCCACCCGATGAACTGGGAATTAGCTCACCAGAATACCTTTTGGTATCCGACACGGGTGATGACTTTACAGAAGAAGATTTTGAGAACGACCGGTATTATGATCTTTTTACCCTGAGTGTCAGCAACTATCACCGGGTAGACCCGGAAGGCGGTTATATTCTCCAGTTTATAGTTCTGGATCATGGAGACCGCTGGTTCCACCTGTCCGAAGAAGAATATAATCAGAGAAAAGATAAAATTCAGGAAAAACTGATCAAAAGAGTCCTTAAAACCTTCCCTCAGATAGAAGACAAGCTGATTTATACAGAATCTTCAACTCCGAAGACCAATTACAAATTTACACTCGCTACCAAAGGATCGGCTTTCGCCTACAAAATGCTTCCAAAAACCAATTTAGGATTATTGAGCAACTTCCCAAATGACAAAGTAAAACTGGTAAGCACATGGTCCGGAGGTCCCGGCTATGAAACCGCAATGTGTTTCGGATTTACACAAGGAAAACTTTTAAATATGAAAAAAACACAGAATACATGAGCAATCTAAAGAAAAAAACACTAAGCCCGAAGTTTACCCTCTTATTAGAAAAACTGAATAAAGCTTCCGAAAAAAAACAGATGAGCCTCCTTCTGGATCACCCTTGGGACGAACCTGTAGAAAGCGCCTGGCTGAAAAAAAGAGAAAATATTGCGATTTATGGAACACCTTATTATGATCTTGCTACAGAAGAAGAAAGAAGACTTTTATCCGTCTATGAAACAGGTTCATGGTGGTACACTTTCATCGTATTCGAAAACCTCGTGTCAGAATACTATATGAAAATCGTCAATCATGGCTCCCTTAAAAAATTTCCCGAAGTCGTAAAATACATACATCATTTCTGCAAAGAAGAAATAGTGCATGCAATGGTCTTCAAAAAGGCAATGGCTCATTTTCAGATTGCCCCCTTCCCCAGCCCTTTAAACCTCAGAGAAATATACAGCCACAATGCCGCAATGTCCGAATTTCCCCTAAAGGCTATCTACCTTACCATTCTTATTGAATGGCTGGCAGAAAACAATGCAATGGAAGACTGCAACAGCAAGGAAATTTCCCCCTTATCAAGAGCAGTAGCCGTAGAACATCATAAAGAAGAAGCAAGACATATAGAATGGGGCAAAAATATGATCCGTGAGTTTATAGATATGGTTCCTGAATTTTTGAAAGAAGCACAGGAAAGTACAGCTCCAATGCTCAGAAGCATGCTTGATATGTCGGTATGCAGTATTGTAGTGTATTCCCGTGTCAGCTTTCAGAATCCCGCATTCAGAGATTATAAAAAACTGATTCCTGCTGTGTTGGAAAGTGACAACCGTCAAAAAATCAATTCCAGAATTATGGCTCCCCTGATGAGATATTTCCTGGAACTTGGAATCTGCGATCCTAATGATGATGAAAACATGAAAGTATGGAGAGACAACAGATTTAAAAAAGATGTGGAAGATGCTGTAGAATATTTCAGAAAAAAATCTGCCGAAGCAGAGGATATAGATAATGTGATGAACAAAAATTACGACTAATGAATACTGTCATATCCGGATTTGGTCATGCTCTGCCCTCTGCAACCATAAACAACAAAACAATTGTTGAATGGATGAATACCACGGAAGAATTCATAGAAACCCGTACAGGCGTGCTCACCAGACAACATATTTCTGAAAATGAAAGCACAGGCGTATTAATGGTAGAAGCCTGCAAAAAAGCAATTGAAAAAGCCAATCTCTTACCGGAAGATATCGATATGCTGATTGTAAATACATTGAGTCCTGATTACCATGATCCGTCTCAGGCCTGCCTTATTCAGCCTATGCTTTCCCTGAAAAATACAATTCCCGTATTTGATATCCGGGCACAGTGTAGCGGGCTTATTTATGGAATGGACATCGCAAAGCAATTTATAGCAACCGGAACTCATCGGAATATATTAGTTTGCTGCGGAGAAGCTTTATCAAAAAGAATGGACTATTCTGATGACGGCAGAAACCTCGCCATATTACTTGGTGACGGCGCCGGAGCTGTTGTGCTAAGTGCTTCAGAGGATCAAAACAAAGGAGTTCTGGATGCTGCAATACACGCTGATGGAAGTTATTTTGAACTGCTTTGGACAGAAAGTCCGGGTACATCAGGCAAAACCTTCAGCGGAGATAAAAGCAAATGTTCCCATTTCCGGATGAACGGCAAAGCCATGTTTAAACATGCAGTAGAGAAATTCACAGAAGTAACGGTACAGACATTGAAAAAGCACAATCTTTCCATGGAAGATATAGATGTTATTATTCCCCACCAGCCCAATATGAGAATTTTGGATGCAGTAATAAATAATCTGGAAATTCCAAGAAATAAAGTACAGATCAATGTACATAAATATGGAAATATTGCTTCCGGTTCTTTGCCCATCACTTTGAGTGAATATATGGAGAATACTCCTCCGGAAGAAAGAGAAGGAAAGCTGGGACTTATAGTGGGATACGGCTCCGGAGCAACATGGGGAAGTGTTTTATATAAATTCTAATCCATAACACCATGTGGATCAATAAAACAGGAAATATAAACAACTCTTTAGCCATCTTGGGAACAATCTCCAACCCGGTTTATCTGGTAAAAAAAAATCAGGAATACATATTGGTAGAAGGAGGATTAACCCGGGATGCCAAAACTCTGCTGGCACAATTGAAAGAACATGTTTCTGATCTGTCATTAGTCAGACACTGGTTTATTACACACTCTCATTATGATCATTGCGGAGCTATAGAATCTCTTTATCCTTATCTGAAGCATGTAAAACTATATGCCTCGGAATATGCGGTGAAAAACTTCCGTAATGAAAAATATGTAAAAAGGATTCGTCAGCTGAATGCCCTGATCTCGGATAAAGAGATTAAAAAATTTCCGGCGGACTTACAACAGATTCCTTTTATCATTCTGAAAGATAAAGAACAAATAGAAACGAAATCTGGAATCTGGGAAGTGATCTATACTCCGGGCCATAGTCCATGCTCTGTGAGTATTCATTATAAAGAAAAAGACATTTTGTTTGTATCGGATGCTTTAGGGGAAATTATCAATACAAAAAAATGGTTTCCGTTGGCTTTTGATCATGTAAGACAATTTATAGACAGCATCAATAGATTGGGAGATCTGTGTGCCGAGACCGTTGCTTTAGGGCACAATGGTATCCTTACAAGTGTGGAAGCCCTATCTGCCCCAGCCTGCAGTCTTCTTGGGTGTAACGACTTAATAGAGTTTGTGGCCGTTCGTAAAGATTATTTATCAGAAGAAGAATTGGTGGATCACGTATGCAAAAAATATAAAGTGATGGATCATTCCTTCATTCCGGATAAAGTATACAGAAAAAGTATAGAACTATTAATCTCTCATTTAAAAACAGAATCATTCGTATGAATCAAAATCCAAAATATAAAGAATATGACGCTTGCATTGTAGGAGCAGGAATTGCCGGTATTTTTCTGGCGTGGCTGCTTGGTTCACAAGGCAAAAAAATCCTGATTTTAGAAAAAAATGCTAAAGTCAATATGAATGGTGCCGATATTTTGAAGCCTTCCGGAATCAATGTCCTTGAAAAACACGGACTGCTACAGGAACTTATGAATAGGGAATGCAGAGTGAGAGATCAGCTCAGCGTTTTTCATAATGGCATTCAGGTCGATCACATCAATTATAAGGCAGAAAACGAAAGAGGATATTTCATGGTTTGTCCATACAGTGTTTTACTGGAAACGATTTATGATAAAATTCAGGCCATCGAAACCGTAGAACTGTTGGTCAATCAATCCGTTTCAAAAATTAATGAGGTGGAAAACGGGGTCTATGTAGCCCTTAATTCAGGAGAGGAGATTTTCAGCAATATCCTTATCGGAGCGGACGGAACCAAATCCATTGTAAGAGAATATGCAGGAATAGAAGCCCATTTCGACTATTACGATCATGTGATGTATTTCAACAAATACCCTATTACATCAAGTGTAGAAGAGCTCAACCGATTGTATGTAGACAAAAACGGAGGGCTCGCCTATTTCTACCCGATCAACAATACAGAAGCCCGATGTGTTTTAGGGTTTAATATGGAAGAAGGGAAAAACCTGAAAGAATCCGGAAACAAAGAAACTTTGATCAACCGACTGAAAACATTTGTTACCCAAAGTAATGACATGTTAAACCAGATCAATTCACTGAACAATTTCCTCACTTTTCCCTTATGCAGAATGCATTCTGAACAATACTTTAAAGGAAGGATACTCCTTTTGGGAAATGCGGCACATTCCATCCATCCCATTACAGGACAGGGAATGAACCTGGCTATTGAAGATACAGGAGAACTGTTCATCTGGCTTTCAAAATATTTTGACGGTGAAATTTCTTTGGAAAAAGCACTGGCAGGCTATGAGGAGCAGCGTTTTGAACTTAACCGTAAAGTTCTTGCTTATGGTCATCGTCTGGCAGGCAGTTTCGGAAGCGCAGAAGACTTTATGAACAGCCTTAATTCCAAAATACAGACCAGCAGCAGAGACCTTTCCATACTCAATAAGATTTAAAAATAATTATGCAAATAGATTTATCAGACAAACATTTTTTAGTGACAGGAGGCGGAAGAGGAATTGGCAGAGCTATTGTTCAGCAGCTGCTTTCATCGGGAGCATCCGTATCATTTACCTATAATCATGGGAAAGAAACAGCAGAAGCTTTTTTGGACAAACTTTCAGCTGAATTTCCGGGTAAGGCTATGCTTTATCAGGCTGACATAAAAGATGAAGAACAATCAAAATCTTTAATCGTCGAAATTGAAAAATCTGCGTTAGGTCCGCTATACGGCTTGGTAAACAATGCAGGAATCACAATGGACGCACCTTTTTTCAGCATGACCACCGATATGTGGACCAACGTACTACAAACCAACCTGAATGGGACCTATTACCTCACAAAAGCAGTGATAAGGTCTTTCATCCGAAAGAAAAATTCAAAAATCATCAATATATCATCTGTTTCAGGAGTAAGAGGAGCAGTGGGACAGGCCAATTACGGAGTAACTAAAGCAGCTGTTATCTCTTTAACCAAAACACTGGCATTGGAATTTGCAAAATTCAACTTACAGGTAAATGCTGTTGCGCCAGGATTTATTGATACCGAAATGGTAGCAAAAATGAATGAACAAGACAAAAAGAAAATTGATCAGATGATCCCTATGAAAAGGATGGGAAAAACGGAAGAAGTTGCTGAGCTCGTAACCTTTCTGTGTTCGGACAAAAGCACTTATATCACCGGGCAGACATTCATTATCGATGGAGGATTAACTTTATAAAAACAGAATATAAATGAAAAGAATTGTAATTACAGGAATGGGGGTAGTAAGCCCCTTAGCTTGTGAAAAAGAAGCCTTTTGGGAAAAAATCCTAAGTGGAGAATCAGGAGTTGGAGACCTCACAAAACTGGACCCCTCCCACTATAAAGGGGTTACCCGTGCTGCCGAAGTAGATTTGGAAAAAGACTATAAGAATACTAAACTGCTTGACCATTTTAAACCTTATGGAAAGGCCGTTACTTACGCAGCTGCTGCGGTAGATATGGGGTTGAAAGATGCCGGTTTTGAAAAATTCACTAAAAAAAATAATTATGGCCTTATTCTAGGTACTACAAACAGCAACCAGGACATTGTAGAAAGAATTGTAGATCAATGGGATTTGGAAATGGAGCATGAAGATCTTTCCTCTGAAGCAGCAAAAACACTTACTTATTTCAGGCCGGTTGAAATGAGTGCCAGTATAGCAAAATATTACAGTCTCGGCGGAACCAATATGGTAATCCCTACAGCATGTGCAGCAGGAAATTATGCTATCGGTACAGGCTACTCGATGATCCGTGAAGGCAGATCTTCACTGATTATTGCTGGAGGCGCTGACCCTTTTACACGGTCTTGTTACACCGTTTTTTACAGATTAGGAGCCATGTCAAAAGACAATTGTAAACCTTTTGATCAGAACAGGAACGGAATGATTGTAGGTGAAGGTGCAGCTGTTTTAGTATTGGAAGAACTAGAACATGCATTAGCAAGAGGAGCTAAAATATATGGCGAAATTAAAGGATACGGCTTAGCCTGTGATGCCTATGATCCTACTGCCCCTGATCCGGAAGGTTCCGGTGCTACCCTGTCTATGAACAATGCGATAAAATCAAGCAATATTGATAGAGAGAGCATCACTTATGTAAGCGCCCACGGAACAGGGACAAAAGCCAATGATTCCCATGAGGTAAATGCGATGCGCAATGTTTTCGGGAAAGCAATAGATTCTTTATATGTTAATGGGATCAAATCCATGTTAGGACACTGTATGGGAGCAGCCAGTGCATTGGAAGCAGTAACTGCTACTCTTTCTTTACATCATCAAAAAGTTCCTAGAAACCGCAATACAGAAAAAATTGATGAAGCCTTCAATACTCGTTTTCATATTCAGCCATCATCTGAAATTGAAAATAAAGTAGATCATGTTCTTAGTAATTCTTTCGCTTTTGGCGGAAATATATGCAGCGTAATATTCAGTAAATATGATAACAAATAACACTTCAAATAACGATATAGTAATTTCCGTAATAGGCTTCAATAGTCCATACGGAACGCAGATTGACAATTATTTCTTCCGAAAAGAATCAGAAGCGAAAGCTTTAATCATACAAGATCATGATCCCCAGAAGTTTTTAAAACCAAAAGGACAGAGATTTCTTAACAAAGCAACACTACTGTACTGTAATGCTGCATTTCATGCCATACATAACAGAGGTTTAAATTCGAAGATCAATCAAGCTCCTGAAAGAATCGGGCTTTATGATGGCACTGAACTTTCCAACCTTGAAGACTGTTTTATATTTGATTTAACTGCAAGAAATCAAGGCCCAGACCGCGTAAGCCCTATGAGAGCTCCGAGCACGATTGCCAATGCAGCAGCCAGCCAGATGGCTATTCAGGCAGGAATAAAAGGCCCAAATTTCAGTGTTTGCGCAGGGATGGCAGGAAGCCTTCAGGCTTTGGATATTGCTTCCCTCCATTTAAAGCAGGGAATCACAGATTATGGAGTTATTGCCTCTACGGAAATACGAAATGAATATCAGGAGTCCATCCGTAGGGGAAGTGAAAGGCTGCACAGACCTGCATCCACCGAACTGGGAGTTGCTATGGTTTTAGAGCGCAGGGAAACCTTATCTGAAGCAGGTAGAAAACCTTTAGCCGTAATAAAAAAGATACATTCTGAAACCCATACTGAGGATCTGCCAATAGAAGTATTCCTGTATCACAATATTTCAGATATGGCAGCACTATTCAGTTTTGATATCATTGTTTTTTCTGGAGGCACTTCCGTTATTGATATAACTATTTTTGAAGAAATCTTAAGAAAAAATGGGCTGAATAAGTCTCTCATTTACCCTGAAAATCTGTTTGGAGATAATGACAATGCCGGTGGAATGCTGGGAATAGCTTATGCTGTTTCAGTATTCGAGGGAAAAAGCATTTACAAAACAGATCAGGAAAACATTCTGATTCTTTCAGCAGACAAGACAGGAACCGTAATTCTCACCTTAATAGAAAAATAAATGGAAGCATTGTTAGAATCCTATCAGATTACTCAAATTTTAAAATATAGATATCCGTTTCTTCTAATAGATAAAGTGACGGAGTATATTCCCGGAAAAGAACTGACCGCCGTAAAAGCAGTATCTATGGGTGAGCCTTATTTCGCTGGTCATTTTCCCGATTTCCCCATTATGCCTGGAGTTCTTATTACAGAAGCACTAGCACAGGCTTCATCACTCATGCTGGCTTTAGATGATCTGGAATGGGAAAAAGGAAGACCTTTTCCTCCAACAGAAAGACCAATAATAGGAGTTTTAGGAAATGTTCAGGTTAATTTTCTGAAGTCGGTATCACCGGGATGCCTGCTGCTGCTCGAGGTAAGCATAGACTGGAGAAAAGGACCTGCGTGTTCTATTCATGTAAAAGCATCGGCAGAAGGCTCTGTCTGTGCAAAAGGGAAAGTAACCGTAATGTCTATAGACAAAAGTAAACTGTCTATTTAGATGGAAGGCAAAACACTATTATTCTGTCTTCCATATGCAGGAGGTTCTTCTACTTCTCTGTCAAATGTTACCCATGTTATGAATACAGAAAACATTCAGATACACCACATAGAACTGCCGGGAAGGGGAATGAGAAATAAAGAACCATTTCATTCAACATTAGAAGAAACAATAGAAGATATTTCGGAGAAAATCAGAAGCACGCTGCTAAGCACAGACCAGCCTTTTATATTGTGGGGACATAGTATGGGAGCTGTTTTGGCCCTTCTTGTACTATTTAATTTACAAGAAGATTATACCTCAAAAGGGTTAATAGTTTCAGGTATGCGGGCCCCTTTGTTTCAATCAACAGAACAGCCGCTGACGAGAGAAAAACGAAATGCCTTATTGTCTGATATTCTTCCCACGAAATATGAAAGAAGCAAGAATGCTCCCATTTTTAAGAGAGTGCAGCAGAAACGGATAGAGATTATGGAAAAAGACACAGCACTTTTAGAAGAAAATCCTCTTGAACACTGGTCGTCCATTATCCTTAAAACCCCTTTGGCAGTAATCATGGCAGAAAATGATGAGCTTTATAATAATAAGAAGTGCTATAAAGACTGGAGCCGTCACACATCCAATACTACAAGTTATTTTCTTGTAGAAGGTGGACATTTTTTTATGTTTCAACATGCGAAGCAGACCGCTGCCCTGCTAAATAAAATAATAAATGATTTAATACACTAAATCCATGAAAAAAAACAAGATCTCTTCTTCCCACATAAGTTCAGATTATCCCGAAAACTTTGATCTTAAGAGTTTTTATAATTCTCTGAGACAGAAAGCTGCAAATTCTATTTGGTTTGAGGTTTCTGAAGCTGTAAACAATAAAAATCACAGATTGGTTTTTATTGCAACAGAACCGCTGGCCTCATTACAGTCAAATAATGTAAATGAACTTCAGTACAGATCAGGAAAAAAAACGGAAACAATAAAAACTGATGAAAGCAATTTCTGGGATAAAACAGCCGAATGGCAGAAACAAAACACCCCAGACAACGCTTCTCACCCGTATAACGGTCTTTTAGGCTTCAGTAGCTATGATTCCATACAGCTTGTAGAAAATATCTCCTTGAAAAAATATGCCGAAGAAAAAGTAAACAGCGAGCTGCCTCTTTTTAAATTCTCCTTGTTTCGATATATATATGTTTTCAATATCACTTTATCAAAGGTTGTTTATATCAATAATTATTACAATGGAGAAAGCAATGAGATCGATGGAATGGAAGAACAACTGAAAGACACCTCGTATACCAGGCTAAGAGGATTTTCAGTATCTGACACCCAAGAAACAGACTGTACTGAGGAAGAATTCTTGGAAAAAGTGAATAAAGCAAAACATCACTGCCAGATAGGAAATGTATTCCAGCTGGTCATTTCCCGAAGATTTTCCAGAAACTATGTAGGTGATCCATGGACATTTTTTGTTCATTTGAAAAAAAGCAATGCCCAATATTATTTCTTTCTGGAAGAAGAAAACTATACAATAGCAGGAGCATCACCGGAAACCCACTTTAGTTCGTCAGATGGTTTAGCAATAGTAAAACCAATCGCAGGAACATACAAGAAAACAATGAATGAAAAAGAAGATGCATTACTGGAAGAAGAGCTGTTAGCAGACCCTAAAGAAAATGCAGAACACAATATGCTGATTGATTTGGCAAGGAATGACCTCAGCAAATATGCAAAAGACGTACAGGTCAGTAAACTGAAGACTATAGAGCATTATAATAACGTTATACATATTGTAAGCCAGGTAGAAGGGAAACTAAATACAGATTTTAGTACGATCCGCTTAGTCAAAGAGTTTTTACCCGCAGGAACATTAAGTGGAGCTCCTAAATACAAGGCAGTGCAGCTTATTGATGATATAGAAAGCAGCTGTCGTTCATATTATGGAGGATTACTCGGCTGGATAGGATTTAATAATGATATCAATACCTGCATTCTTATAAGAAGTGCTTTATTCGAATATGGAGTAATGACTTACCGCGCCGGAGCAGGCGTTGTCATATCCTCTGATCCTTCAAAAGAGCTGGAAGAAGTAAACAATAAAATTACCTTAATTCTAAACACTCTGAAAGAATTCACATAATACAAATCATGAAGAAAATATTACTTGTAGATAATTATGATTCATTTACCTACAACCTCAAACAACTCATTTCTGAATGCGGTGAATATAAGATTGACGTCTACAGGAATGATACATTTCAGCTAGAGCTCGCACAGGATTATGATGCTGTCATCCTCTCTCCAGGCCCCGGAATACCGCAGGATGCAGGACTATGCATTCCTTTGATTGAGACTTATAAATATTCAAAAAAGATATTAGGTATTTGTTTAGGGCATCAGGCAATTGGAGTGGCTTTTGGAGCTCATCTTATCAATACTTCTCAAGTTTATCACGGAGTAAGTTCTCTAATTTCAATTAACAAAAATGAAAAAATTTATACTGAATTACCTGATCAGATAGAAGTCGCAAGATACCACAGCTGGGTGGTAGAAAATTATAATTTACCTCAAAACCTGATCGTAACATCTACTGATGATAAAAATACTATCATGTCTCTGAGGCATGAAAAATATGATATTACGGGATTGCAATACCACCCTGAAAGCTTTCTTACTCCAAAAGGAAAAGATATTATACAAAACTGGCTTAAATACTAAAAATTCAGAAAAACCTTATGATTATAATTGGAGATGTTTTATTAATTCCCATCAATTTCCTTCCTGCAATCTATTGAGGGATATGGGATAAAATTTGGCAGTTCTACAACAGAAAAAGAGATTCCGCTTTTTGAACAAGGTACTTTTATTTATCTCATTATAGATTAGTCACTTTTGCTTCCGGTATCAGCAATTACCTTGCCTAACAGATTTTCATTACCTATTTTATGATTAACCTCTCCTATTTTTTATAAGAGGAACAGGAGATTTTAGATATATCGGTTTAAAAAAAATATAAAAAAACATTTTGCCCAAAGAAATATACTGATCTACAATCCATTATTATAAGCTTTTAACATTATTACTCATTAAAATACATTAATATGAAAAACAAAAAGTTATTCCTTATGCCCTTAATAGCTCTGGGTATAGTATCATGTCAAAATGATGCTTTGTATGAACCAATCTCCCAAGCAAATCCTGGACTTTCGGCCTTATCCAGCTACAAAATGTCCAATGCCTTAACAGCTGCTTTTGGGAATAATATTGACCTGAACAATCTGGAAAACTATTCAGATCAGGAGGTTCCTTCGTATATAATTCAGGACAATACTCCCCTTCTAAATCCTGTAACAGATGCAGGTGCCACATTGGGAAGGGTTTTGTTTTATGATAAGAATCTTTCCTCAAATAATACTGTTTCATGTTCCAGCTGTCATAAGCAGGAGCTGGCATTTGGAGACAATAACATTGCAAGTCAAGGCGTTAACGGGCAGACAGGAAGACATTCAATGAGATTGGTCAACGCAAGATTTTCTCTTGAATCTCGTTTCTTTTGGGATGAAAGAGCAGCCTCTTTGGAAGCTCAGACCACAATGCCCGTTAAGGACCATATAGAAATGGGATTTAGTGGCATCAATGGCGATCTTTCGGTTAATGATCTAATCACAAGACTTAAAGGTCTGCCCTATTACCAGGAACTATTTACTAAAGCATATGGCAGTTCTAATATTACTGAACGTAAAATGCAGAATGCTTTAGCTCAATTTATAAGAAGTATTACATCCTTTGATTCTAAATATGATCAGGGCAGAGCTAAGGTCTTATCAGATTTTTCTTCGTTCTCTAATTTTACAGCAGAAGAAAACTTAGGCAAAAAACTTTTCATGGAGATACCAATATTAAATTTGCTAGTGGCAGGTGATCGTATAGCTGGTGGACTTGGATGCGCAGGATGTCATGGAGCTCCTGAATTCAGTATGGCTCCTATTTCCAGTAATAATGGAATAATTAATATAATCAACAGTAATGGGATTGATATTAACGTTACAAAATCTCCTTCATTACGGGATCTTGTAAACAGCACGGGAGCATCGAACGGACCAATGATGCATTCAGGGCTTATTACCACTTTAGAAGGTGTTGTGGATCACTATAATAAAGTCCCAAAAAGCAGTCAAAACCCTAAACTAGATCTACGCTTAGCACTATCTAATAACCTAAGGATCACAGAGAAAGAAAAAAAAGCACTGGTCGCATTTCTTAAAACCCTTTCCGGTAAAAATGTATACACAGATAAAAAATGGTCAAATCCTTTTATTAATCAATAATACATTTCAAACTTACTGTTAATAAAAAGGAGTAATCTTAATCGATTACTCCTTTTTATTGAATGTATAATATGATGTTAAGCTTCATGATACTGACAAAAAATTATCCGGCTGAATGGATCTGGATTATGTTTAAGGATAATCCCATTTTTTATTTATTAAAGAAAATATCAAAGGTAAAAACAAAAGCCTCATTATCATTAGAGTTAATCTATCGATGAATAATCTTCTATAAAATTATTATTGAGATTATTTATAAAAAAAGACGGAGTAACACCATTTTCCTTTTTAAAAGTAACAGCAAAAACTTCCCTGGAAGAAAATCCACATTCCTCTGCTAGGTAGCTTATTTTATATTCCCGGTAAATAGGATTTTCAATAAGTTTATTTTTTATATAATCTATCCTTAAACCATTGATATAATTATTATAGCTTTTCTTTTTGTATTGTTTTATGATTTCAGAAAGATATCTCGTATTGGTATTAAGATCATTTGCCAGAGAACTAAGACTAATATCCTTTTTTATAAATTTCTGAGACTTTTCAAATTTATTGAGCTTTAACAATATTGATTTTGAAATATGGTGTGGAATGTTTATATTTTTTTCAATGGAAATTTCTGGAGATGATTCATTTATAGACGGTTCATCATGTACTAATACATTTGTTTCTGATGCATTTAGATTTTTAGCAGCTATAATATTAATTGGATAGAGCAATTTTAGAACTAACCAGAACATTATAATAATTACAATAACAATAATTAAAATAATTAATACCGTTTTAAATCTTAATCTTGTACCCGTTTGCTCTTCATCTGTTATTGTTTTTTTAATGTTGAGATTCAGATCATTCTTCTCGACATTAACAAGACTATCATTTAACTTAATATAAAGATTTGTGTATTTTTTTGAAGATTCATTTATTTTTAATGCTGAATATGATTTAAAAGACACCTCGTAAATATCCCTACGAATATAAGGCAATCCTGCCCTTTTCTCCTTTTTTTCCGCTTTTTCAGCATACAGTATAGCGTCATTATATTTTTTTTGCTCATAATAAATCCATGCAAGTTCATTAAGTATACTAACTTCCAGATCTCCATGAATATAATACTTTTCATTTTGACAAATTCCCAACGCCTTTGATAAATATATTAAAGCATCATCAATACGACCTAAAGCCACATTCATCATTCCTATATTCATATAGGATATACCAAGTATAGAATATTTTTTTCTTATAAAGGCTTTATCACTTTTTATACTCAGCGCACTTTGTAAACATTTATTTTGATAATTTATCACAGAATCTATTGGAGCATTAATCTGGGAGTAATAAACAGCAAATTCCCGATATGTAAGAGCTTTTAAATAATTTCTATCATTTATAGACTCAATTTTTTCTGCAATGTTTATAGCTTTATTAAGTTCTTCAAGACCCTCAGTACTATAGTTTAATTCAATATAAGCCGCAGCTTTAAGTCGATAAGTATTTGCTAATATCGTGTCATATTTCTTTTCTACAGCCAGTTTTTCCGTCTCTTTACTTAATTGTATTACTTTTTTAAAGTCCCTCTTCTTAAAATAGTTGGTAATAAGTAAGCTATTAATATTAAGCATTCCTTTTTTATAATTTCTACTTTTGGCAATGCGATAAATATCTGTTGAAAGCGCAATTATTTCTTCTGACTTATTGGGCGAAAGTTTTTGGATTTTTTTAAATTCATCATCAATTTGTGATTCATTTAATGATCTTATGTCGGTAAATGAAAACATAAAACCAAAAAGAATTAAAGTACTTTTTTTAATCATTTATCATCGTTTGTGATAACAAAATAAATCATAACAAAATGATTTATAACAATTCATAATGTAATTTATTCTGAATTAAGCTCATACTCAAATCAATATAACGCGCTGTAAATAAAAACATTACATATAATAAAACCAAATAATTAATTACTAATTTTTCACTAAGAGAAATTTCAAAAAAGCAAACGCATATTCATAAATCATTACTTGTTAAATTTTTTCTAACAGGAGTAAAGGTGTAGGTTTGCTGACCTACAATTATTAAAACGCAGATTTACTTTAACCTCAAAACATAAAAAATGAACAAAAAATTATTCACTGCTTTTGCAGTCCCGCTCTTCATGTCACTTCACTCTCAGGTAGGCGTCAATACTTCAAATCCAACAGAAACATTAGATATTAATGGGCTCGAAAGGATAAGGGTTCTTCCGGCGGATGGAAGTTTAAATGCTATTTATACTAAATCTGATGGAACAAAATCTTTAAATAAAGATCAACCTTTTAGAGCTGTTAAAACTCTAGTGGCAGACGATAATGGTGTGGTAGGTTCTATAAACTGGATCCCTGCTCAAATTCCTATAATTCTTGGAGGAGTAGATGGCATTGATGTGGTAACAACAGCAAGCACAATATCTGCTGTGAATGGAGAAAGTACGACAACACCTGTTTTAGCGACAAAAACCTTTACGCTATCAAAAAAATCTATCGTTACTTTTTCTTATAATATATCTGCATCTAATATTCTCAGATATAATGGAGGGGACCTTTATGATGGTACTTCAAAAAGAGTAGGTGCAAAGCTTATTTTAAATTCTACAGACCTCATCAATTCCGGAATCCCCTTTACAAACAGTGGACAAAAATATGCCTTTGGTGTTTTTTATCTGAATGGAAACAGGAGTATTGTATTAAACGAGGGAACATATACTGTAAACCTTGTTGGAAACGTATTTGCCTATCAAGGAGATACAGTAGGAATAAGAGCGACATTCGGAGCCACTCCAACAGATCAATTAGATATACTAGCAACAGCAATACAATAACCCACGTTAAATCAATAAAAAACACACAATATTTTCATAATAAACTACTGAAATTAAAAATAAAACATTAATTATTAACTTTTTTAAAATCATTAAAATGAAAAAAACATTATTCGCAGGGTTACTACTTGCAACATTAGGAACAGCAAATATCAGTGCAAAAACTTTGAAAGTTGCAGAACCCGAAATTACACAATGCTATAGAGAGACAACATGTGTGATTACAGTGAAAGAAGGAAAATGCACTGTTACTTATAAAGTAACAAAAACTTACTTTTTGTGCTTTCTTATTTGTGAAAAAAGAACTGAAGTAAAAAGAGATTGCACCGGAGGTGGAAATGGGGATTTTACCAGGTAAACTTAAATAAAGCTCCGTTCAGGAGCTTTATCTTTATATAAAAAATTTGCCTGATATTCAGCGGTTAATATACTTGTAACCAGTGAAATTTCGAAATACAAAGTACATCAGTCTGTTATTATACTTTTACCGAGTGAGAAGATCTGTTTGTCTCGATAGCCGAATAAAGTGGATAAAGCACCATTGAATAGAGAACGGACTAATTTTCATTAAATCTTTCCTTTTAATAATAAATTCTACACATCTTTTAATATTGTAACGAGTATAATCTGTAAATATTCATAAATTTATTAATGTCATTTTTAAAGTATCCTTTCAAAACTAACATTGCTTTCCGGTGTTCCTCCAAATGTATAGCCTGAAAGTGAGAAACCCTCATTATCAATTGTAATTCTAAAATTTACATCATTATTAATATCCAAAAATAAAACTGTATCCGCAGAAGCCAGAAAATTGTTTATACTAAAAAAGGCTGCATTAGCAAACATATATGCTTTCTCTTCACCATTAACTACAATAGCAACATTAATTCTTGTACCGGTAAAACCAACATTAATTCCGTTAAACAGTACATTAAAATTAATTCTGTAAAGACCTTTCTGCCTTATTCGAAAAGTATTTCCGGAATGACGGATAGATAAATAATCTGAGAATTGAGAACTATATACAGACAAATTATTTGAACTGCACAGCAATGAAATACAGCCTATTGATGTAGATTCAATTCTTGCCCGGCTCCATGAAGTCGCTTTTCCATCTGGTATAAAAGCATGGTTCCATTTAGAACCGTCATATACTTTTGTAAATGCCGTATTTTTGTCATACATAAGCATGTCGTCATATTCAATACATTGATCTGCCCTACTTTCCTCTTTGATTAACTATAACTACAATCTCATAAAAATCATTTTTTGTGGATACTAAATACATTATGGATTCTTCACTGAGTGAAACTATTTATGGATATACTTTTTCAGCACTTTCTTTTACATGTTTATTTATCAGGTATGAATAAAAACTACCCAAAGAATAAACCTATTTAAAGCAAAACATCTTTAAGGATAATGAGATATAAGTATTGATTTTTTTATTATTCAAATTTATAAATCTGACGAACACTTCCTTTTTGAATAGCATGGTATTTATATAGATTTGTGTTTTAATGATAAAAAAAATCTATGAAAAAAATTATTCTTTTTTTTGGATTAATTTTGGTGGCGCATATGTATGCACAAAGCCCATTATCCAAATTTAATGCAACAGCTACTGGCACAAATGCTGTGAGCTTTTCTAATACAAGTAGCGGAAATCCAAATTCTATTTTATGGGAGTTTACAGGAGGAAATCCCTCCACATCTGCTGATCCTAATCCCTCTGTTTCTTATTTAGCAGCGGGAATGTATACAGCAAAACTCACTGTTAGTAATGCTTCAGGAAGCTCTGTTTCAACAAGAACAATCAAAGTGACTACGGGAAGTATTATTGATTTATGCACTGCCCGAAATAATGACGGCTCTCTAATGGTTGACACAGAGAAGGATCCTGATTGGTCATATACCGACACTAATGGAGCAGTAAGTACACCTGTTACACGTTATACATTTACAGGATGGTCTTCTGCATCTACAGGCAATGTAGTAGGAATTTCAAGATGGATAACAGGAAATAATTCAATTACAGGCTATCATGAATATAGGAGTAAAGAATTTGAAATTCCTACAGGAGTTACTACAGCGGTTTTAAATTTAAGATCCTTATCTTTCGTACGGAACTGGACCTATTTGGTAAAAAAGAATGCTGACGGAACTGAAACAGAGACACAAATTACACTAACAACATACATGAGTGATGGTGCAAAAGGATGGCTTAACTCCAGAAGCCCTGAAGTAATCAATTATCCTTTATCTCCCGGAAAATACTATATAAGGGTAAAAACGTATACAAATAACGGTTCACAAAGACAGGCAATAGATGTAAATGCCCATATAAATTTCGGAAATTCTATTACAATCTCGCCAACGACTGAGTTCTCTGCTTCGCCTACTTCTACTTTTGCAGGCAGTGACGTACAATTTACAAATCTTTCACAAGGGGTACCTTCATCATTACTATGGAAGTTTGAAGATGGTACAAATACACTTACCTCCACCCTAAATAATCCGGCTAAAGCTTTTTCTACCATCGGTACTCATTATGCGGAATTGAATGCAGATTATGGTAACAATTTAATTTCTTCACTGAAAATCAACAATTATATTCAAACCATCCAAATGGATGCTCCAATAGCTGCTGCTACACAGCCTTCATGCGGTATTCCAAGCGGATCTATTACGGTTACCTCTCCGAATACGGGGGGAACTTATAGTTTTGATAATGGTAATAGTTTTCAATCTTTAAATACGATTTCCGATTTAGCTTCAGGGACTTATCTTGTGAAAGTGAAAAATGCACAAGGCGCTGTTTCAGAGGCAACAAGTATTACTATAAATCCGGCTCCTGTCGTTCCCAATATACCGGCATTTACGATTGTACAACCTTCGTGTCCTGTGAATACAGGCAGTATTACCATAACTTCTCCTGCTTCAGGAGTAGAATACAGTTTTGATGGAGGAGTAACTTATCAGACTTCTAATGTGAAACCGGGTCTTGCAGCAGGAACTTATATCATTATGGTAAAAAGCACAAATGGTTGTACAGCTTCTGCATCAGCGGTTATCAATTCAGTAGACTGCAGAGATTGGACCTTAGCTCCTAACTCTTATATTTTTACAGGAAAAGACCAGAATAATAATGAGGTAGACGGTCTTTATATCCCCGTGAAAAAAGCGTACATGATGTGGGACAGCACAACCAATCTTATTGCCGGAAATCCTGTCCCGAATGGAGGAATGATAACAGCAGACGTACTTTGGGAAGATGTTCATGGTTTAATAAAGACCCAAGAGAATTATACTTTAGAGGTAATAGGAACAGGAAAAGAGGCCAAAATAAAAGTACCTGTTAATAAAACCAAGAAAGGAAATGCAGTAGTTACCTATAAAATAAATGGCGAAACGTATTGGTCGTGGCATATCTGGGTGACGGATGACCCTTCTAATGGATCAAAATATAAGAGTCATGATGATTTAAAAAGGCAATTAAGTAATGGTACTGTAGAAGCTATTCCTATTTCTGAATGGGGATGGATGGACAGAAATCTAGGTGCCGTGGGTAATTCTATGACAGGAACTAACTGGAATAAGAACGGAGGTCTTCTGTATCAATGGGGACGGAAAGATCCATTTCCTGCACTAGTGGCCAAAGGCGATGATTTTTATGAAGTTACTGGCTCTATCGGGAAAAGAGTAAGACACTTTGATGCTCATGAAACCAATCAATGGGTAGGTACTTCACTTGATGAGTTAGAAAAACGTGTAAAACTGCAGGATGCAAACGTAAAAAATAATATTCAGCTGTCTATAAGAAATCCGTTGAGTTTAATTTATGTCCAGAAAAATGAAAATAATGATCAGGCCTTCTATTTGAAGTATGATACTAATTTACAAAAATGGGTCGATAACCTAAACCTTCCGTATAATTGGTTTGGAACTTCTTCATCACTTACAGCAGAAAGGTTGGGGGAACTGAACCTATGGTCGGATAATTCAAAAGGGATATATCCTCAGGCTGCTTTAAACCAAGGACTTCCACAAACGGTACCAAGTTATAATTTCAATTCTCAGCGTAAGGCTTATAATAATAAATCTTCTTATGATCCTTGTCCTAATGGCTGGAGGATTCCGTCAATGTTAACAGCAGCACAAGGACGGTATGTGTCAGTTAATGGTCAAACTGTTGCCATTGATGATGTAAGAATTGACTATTCTCCATTTGGTATTGCACCAAATCAAGGAATTAATAATCATTTGTTTTCACCAAATTATTCATTACCGATTAATCCATTTTTAGCCAATAATTATACGGTTTTACCTACAGATGCTAATATGCCTTCTTATGCAAAAGGATTTAAAATATATCCTGAAACAGGTTTTGATATGAGGAATATTTCAGGTAATAATATGGGTATTTTTCCAGGTACAGGTAATTTATATACCTATAATTCAGAATATACAGATGGACATGAAACTTACCTGTGGACAGCGACTATGCCGAGGTGGCCGGATGCTTCGCCCGCTGTAGGAGCAAGAAGTTTAAGGTTATTACCAGATGCAGGACAGTATATCAATAATTACCGTCCGGATGCCACTAACTTCCCAAATGTATGGGGGAGGTATGAATATTATCCATTATGGGACAGTACAACTTCAGAAGGATTGGCATGCAGATGTATCAAAGACCCTTTGTTTGTAAAAAATGAATATGATTTTCCAATAACATCATCAGATTATTTTATTGAGGACACTCCAAAATACAGCGAAGGATTATATAATCCCAATACGTATAATCTTGTCATGGGCAGCGGAGAACAGGAACAGATGATACCTATAAGTAAAGCTTTTTCTGTTCAAAGTCAGCTATTAGGCAATCCTGATGTTTTGAAAACTGAAAACTTCAATAATTTAAAAGCGAATGTTTTATGGACGACTAATACAAATCTGATCCAAAGTGTTGCAATGAGTGGCAACGCAGCTTCTTTAGCAGATATTTCCGGTACAAATCTTATCGTAAAAATTAAGCCAAACGAATCTGGAAATGCAGTGGTCACCTTACATAATGGAAGTATTACCAATCCCATATATTGGAGCTGGCATATTTGGGTGACCAAGTCGCCTATAGCTGCTATTGATCCTTATGCCACTGAACAGCCTATAGCAGCAGCTGTTAATTATGTTAATTATGTCAAAAAAGGGACTGTATTACAGACAGAGTTTATGGACCGCAACCTGGGAGCAGAAGAGGCTTTCCCTACTGTTACAACTCCTTCTTCACCAGATACAGAAGAATTAAAGAAAATTAAATTATCAGGAGGAATGCAGTATCAGTGGGGAAGAAAAGATCCTATTCCTCCGTTTATAAACCCTGATGGAACGGCATATGATATCTATTTAGGAAACGTGAATGAAGACGGCAGTATAAGTTATTCTGTTCTTAACAGCGGGGCTTATAACAATGTGAGTGGAAATTATATCATTCCTTATAATACTTATACAAATACATCCAATGCTAATGTAGCAGCAACAGACAAGATCAGTACAAAAGTAAGTAAGGTGCTTTCTTACTCAGTTAAAAATCCTTTGGTATTTATGGTCCCAAGTAATTTTGCCCCGATATTTTATAATAATAAAAACTATACTAACGGGTCAGACTGGTTATCCAACGAAACCAATATAGGAGCGGACCGATGGGGAAGAGCTGATAAAAAGTCACCGTTTGATCCATGTCCGGCTGGATGGAGAATACCTGATGTAGCTTCTGTCTCATCTAGTGCCCAATTCAGTAATTTTCCATGGGGCAAAAAAGATGTAAATGAACTCGATATTCAAAACGTTAGTGTATACGGAGGAGTCCGTGTTGGAAACGGGCTGGGCTACCAGTTTAATGATAGCTCTTACAAAATTGGAAACTATCCTTTTATCGGAATCAGAGGGTATAGAAATATACTTAAAAATGCAAATGAAGGAGGGACTCCGGACTACACCAAGCTCCAATCAGCGTTAGCCGGTATTTGGACGGCTTCTTTAAATTCAAACTACTATGGCAGGGCTAATAACATGCTGATCAGCAGAGGTGATAATGTTTTAATCCCTCATAACGATTGGGCAGACCCCTATTTTGGAATGAATTGCCGTTGTGTCAAAGTAAGATATGAAGGTAATGAAGAACAAGGCGCTATCCAGGCACTTCCTGTGACAATAAATTCAGGAAAAGAGGCTGTTAATACTTTTATGAAAAAAGAACTTGAACAAAAAGTAAATACAGATAAATTGGTGCTTTATCCCATACCGGTACAGACTATATTGTATATAGACGCCAGAGATGATAAAGATTACTTTTACCAGATTTACAATATGTCTGGACAATTTGTGAGGAAGGGTAAGTTCACAAATAAACAGACAAATGTCTCCACTCTAATTTCCGGAGCTTATTTGATAAGAATTAATGATTCTGAAGCTGTTGTGAAAATTATAAAAAAATAACAAACTATTAATGAATAGAATAAACCTAATTAATTAAAATTTTAAAACAATGAAAAAATTATCAAGAAAAAGTCTAAGGGAAATTAAAGCCGGATCAGGAGGTATTGGTGATATGTGCCCACAACCCCAACTCCCTAAAAAATGCATAGATAGTCAGTATCCGATTTATAATCCATATAACGGATGTTGTCAATCTGAACCCGTACAAGTTGAGGCTGAACCTCAAATTAATTTATAAAACGGTAAACTCAATGAAGGGCCATGAATTATAAAATCCATGGCCCTTTTATGTACTATAATGTAGAGTCCTTAGATGAGATTCATTTTTAATAATTACAAATTATTTAACCCCTTAATATATTGTGATGGTGTCATTTTTGTTCTATCTTTAAATGCTTTAATAAAAGTTGTCGAGCTTTTATACCCAATTTCTTCAGAAATTGTTTGAATGGTGTATTTCCGGAATATTGGATTTTGTTCCAGTTCCTTTAATAAATAGTTTATTCGAAGATCATTTACATATTCAGAAAAAGATATTCCCTTATGTTCATTTAGTATTTTGGATAAATAGGCAGTATTGGTATTTAGTTGCTTAGCCATAGTCGTCAATTTGAAATTATTAGATAAAAATACTTTCCTTGATTCCAGCAAATCTAAATTCTTTAAAATCCGATTAACGATCTTATCTTCGACTCCTCTTGAATTTTTATTTTTTTCAATTGTGAAAGTATCCATCGGAAGCTTTTCTCTTTTTTCGATCTTTTCCTGAAATCCTCCAAGAGTTCTTTTTTTTCTTTTATTATAATTATAAAAGATGATCCCGATAGTTATCACTGTGATAAAAGCAATAAACAAAAAAGTGTTTTTTTTATTTTTTCTTATAGTCTCATCAGAAATGGATTTTATTTCCATCTGCTCATGTTTGCCTAGAAAGTTATTTCCTGAAGTATCCTGAATCTTTTTTTTACCTATTTCAGAGAGGCTTAATTTGGCAAATTTATAGGCATTTGTATTATCTCCCCTGTTTTCATAATTTAAACTCAATAAGTAATAGATTTTCACTCTGTTCTCATAGGTACATTTAATAGGCTCCTTCTCATTGTAAAGTTTACGAATATAATAAAAAGCTGAATCTGGCTTATCAAGAAACGTATATGTTTCAGCTTTTCCCAGCCAAACCGTTTCCCGCGAGAAATTTTTGCCCATTAAAACTGAATCTTGTTCACATCTATTATAAAGATCTAATGAATTTTTGTACTGTTTTTTAAGTAAGCAGATATTGGCTAGCCTACCGATTAACAAAGCTCTCGAATATGATGCTAAATCTGAATTACTTTTCATTATTTCAGCTGCCTTCTCATAACTAAACTGCGCTGAATCCAACCCTGTTTTATTGCCTGAATCTTTATACCACTTTACAAAAGTATCTCCCTTTGTATTATGGGTTGCAGCTATTTCTTCTATTCTGGGGACGCCACTGTATAAGATTCTCGGCTCATCAGATAAAATATCTTTTAAATGGCTATTCAAGAGTTCAATACTTTTATTATAATTTCCCAATTCTGTATAAGCAACAGCATAAAAAATAAGTTGTTTTTTACTATAAATTGGGTGCATTCCACGTGAAAAAAAATTTAGATATTTCAACCCTTGTGATATATTACCTAATCTTTTTTCAATGTAAAACAATCTCGTTATAGCAATATGTTTAAGTCCATTATAATGCGGCAGACCCAAATTACTTTTGTTAATCTCAACTTGATTTATAGAAGATAATACAGCTTTTTTTGCCGCTGAATATTTTCCCTGTTTGTAAAGTACTGTAGCTGAATCTAACTTAATTAGCAGGTGATATTGTAATTTATACTTTGAAATTCTTTTGAATTTCAAATTTTCGTTCAACAATTTTAAATGAACTAAATCCCATCGATCTTTTTTGATTAGGCTATCTATTTTTAGTGATTCATTTTGACTATATGAGTTTTGAGAGAATACTTTTAGTGATACAAAAAAGAGAATAATAAGTATCTTTTTTATTAAAATCATTTGTGGTTATTAGAGATTCCAAATTTAATCTAAATTATCTACGATTAAAAATTAATAAAAAATTTCAGTAAATCTGATCACAAAAATAATTGTAAACTCCTCAAGACCTTAAGTTATTACGGCTTCACATATTCCTGCCCTAACTGTTCCTAAATTAAAGATTATATTGTTTTGAAAAATACCGGTTCGGATTAACAGTTCATTACCTTTAAGATTTCCTACTTACATCAGAACACTAAAAATTAAGTGACAATGCTTCTTCATTGTCTGCAAATCCAGTGCAGGTTCTGACGTCAGTCAAAATTGCCACACCACTTAATTTTGTCCATAAAAGTAAGGATGTGTCATGACAAATTAAACAAGCAATTTTTCCGACTTCATAAAAGCTGATCTAACTTTACATTATCCTTAAAATTAATTATAGTCAGCAACATTTACAGCTGCAATTGGAATGATATTATCTATGCATTTTCCATATGTCGAGTGATGTATAAAACCTATACTTATCAGATCTTTTGATAGGCCCCTCTTGGATTTCGAGATTGCTGTGCCCATCAAAAATTGCTTTTCCTCACAAAGGAGAAGCTACATCAAACAGTTACACTTTGAAGAAGATGTGGAAAAAATGAAATATTAAAAACTTTGCGTGCTCAAGGTTATAAATAATTTCATTCTTGAATCGCGAACCTATCTGCAAAACGTTCTATAAAGAGACGGTAGAATAGATTAACATTTGTTTTCTTATTATCAATAAATATTTGCAAAATATCTCTTAGCATCATATCATTTCATCTGTTTGATCAAATAATACAAGAATTTAAGGACATTATTTGAAATTTAGTTTTTTTTAGAATTTAAGGTTTCCCTTTCATATTTTGATAAGATTGACAAGGTAAGTTCATTTCAATCAGTAGTAATATAGTTCAGAATAAGTAAAAAAACTATGTAGGGTAAAAAAATTATTGTTTTGTAGATTTTTCTGCTAAATTAATTTTAAGTTGACTAATAAAATAGGATGGACTGACTCCAGTTTCTTTTTTAAAAGTTACAGCAAAAACTTCTCTTGATGAAAAACCGCAAACTTCAGCTAAATAGCTGATTTTATATTCACGAAAAATGGGGTCATTAAATAATCTACCAGTAATGTAAGTAATGCGCAAGCCATTAATATAATTGTTAAAGTTCTTGCTCTTGTACTGCTTAATAATTTCCGAAAGGTAACGCGGGTTTGTATTAAAAATATTTGATAGTGATGAAAGACTTACTTCTTTCTTTAAAAACTTTTCTGATTTTTCGAATTTTGTGAGCTTATTAAGAATCAGAGTTGTAGTTTCTTCCGGTATGTATATATTTCTTTCTTGGCTTTTTATTTCGTTATTATCCCGATCATCCGTTATCCCGTACTTCGGCTCATTCCTTATCAAGCCCTCTATGATTAGTTCATATCTTCCGTGAAGTTTTATATTATATCGTCGCCACCAGTACCAGGTCATCAATACAATAAAGGCAACTAATATAGAGGCAGCAATTAAATATTCTTTCAAATTCTTCTGGTGCAACCGATCCTTTTCCACACCTATTGTTTTAACGGTCCGGTCTATGGATTTTTTATTGATATAAGCCAAACTATCCGTAAGATTGGAATAAAGTGACATATATTTTATAGTAGAATCTTTGACTTTAAGTCCTTCATAAATATTTGATAACGTTGCAAATGCGATTACTCTGGCTGAGGGATTCTTATTCTTAAGTTCAAGATTGAGTACCTCTTGTGCATATTTTACTGCCTCGGCATTTCTATTCTGTTCAAAAGAAAAGTTTGCAAGATAATTAAGGATGGGTACTTTATCTACTCTTATTTGAGTAAATTTTCTTTCATTGAGGATGCTTAGAGACTTTTGTAGATTTGTTTCCGCAAGACCCAATTTTTTTGGTTCATAAAGCGAGTAAACCATACCAATATTCATATATAAATATGAAAGAAGATCATATTTCTCCTCAATTTGACGGATATTGTCGTCATTATCATTAATCAGTTCAGCTTCGTGTAGGCTTTTGTTAAAATACTTTAGAATTGTATCCTGGTGTGACTGCTTTTGCGAAAAATAGCCTGCAGCTAATCCCTGATAAAGCAGAGCCATATTATAATGTCTTTTATTTACGCTCTTTATTTTGTGGACAAATTGTTTTGCTTTCAGAAGTGTGGAGTAATTTTCTTCATAAAAGCCCAAGGCAGAAAGTGCCGTTCCTCTTTGAATATAAATTTTAGCAAGTGATTCGTAATTGTTAGTTTCGGTAGCTAACTTCTCAATCTGATAGGACTGTTGAATAGATTTATCGTGCTCACCTATACTGTGGTAAATGATCATTAGCTTTTCACCACTTTCCAAAAGACCTTTAGTATAATTTATTTGCTTTGCATCCTTGTTAATATCAAGATAAAGAGTTAGTTTTTCACTTAATGTATACGGTTTTTTATCAGTGATTGAAATCCGCTGATCAATAGCCTCTTTTGTAGGGTCTGTATTGTTACTTTGGGCTTTACTAAAACTATAAATAATATATATGAAAACAATTAATAATTTTCTTAAAAGCATATGAAAAGTTATTTGTTTGCAATTCTACCATAATTTTTGAGAATCGACATATGATAAATGTTATAAATTCCGTATATATCTCGTAATTATATAGTGTAAATCTATTGATTTACAGAGAAATAAACACATAATTTGCTATTAATAAAATACTCCTTTTACTCTTCATTTATATTCTCAATTTTTCCCCCTTTTTCTTGTTTTTACTGCGACAAAAACCGAATTCTTCACAACATGTCCACAATTGATATTATTTAAAAAAATATCTTTGATCCGATTTCCTTATCCAACACAGGTATTTATATGTTTACATTATAAACTTAAAATGGACACTCTATATAAAAAACACTTTACAGATGAGTAAAAAAAATAACACAACAAGTAAAACTTATGATTCTTGACCTAAAAAACATTCATTTGGGTATACTGATACAACAACGAATTAAAGAGTTAGATATAGACAGCCGTCGAGTCTGCAAAATCTTATCATGCTCTGAAAAGGAATTGAAATCGATACTTTCAGATAGCTCCTTAAATTCCGATATAATACTAAGATTAAGCATTCTTTTAGAATATGATTTTTTCAGAATTTATTCGCAATATCTAATTCTTTATGCCCCGCCGGCAAGACTTAATAAGGAAAGTGTCAATCAGATAAAAAGTAGCCTGCCAAAATACCGGAAGAATATATACAGTAAAGAAGTTGTTGAATTTATTCTTGAACAGATAAATAGTGGAACAAAAACTAAAGCTCAGGTTATCGATGAATATCGGATCCCAAAAACAACATTATATAAATGGTTTCATAAGTACAATAATGATCAAAAGTAAATAATAGCCAAACATCTTGGCATGAGTAGAAATATTGTATCCATATAGAAAAACCGACATTAAGTCAATTACATTAAATTTTTTTAATACTAAATCATATAACAAATGAAACGAAAAAGACAATTTATTTTAATGGTTATTATCACTTATTGTTGCATTTTCTGGAGTAATGCTCAGGTTGGAATAGGCACATCAACTCCATTAGGGATATTACATATCGATGGTGCCAAAGACAATCCTATAAATGGTACACCTTCAGTCCTCCAGGTTGCCAATGATGTTATAATTAACAAAACATCAGGCTTTATAGGAGTAGGAGTTCTTAATCCTCAGGTTAAACTGGATTTAAGATCTGTAGCATCAGAGAATTCGATAGGTCTAAGTACAACTAATATTGCGGCTTCGGTTGCAGGTGCAGGTGCGGTACGATATGATGTGGTAAACGCGCCAGTTGGGCCGAAGATTGAGGTGTCGGACGGGACAGTATGGCACAAAGCTTATATTGCACCACAAAAGGCTGTTGTAGTCGCACGTAAGGTTACAAATCAGTCAATACCGCCAGCTACTGCAACCAATATTGGTACATGGTCAGTTGTGAGAGATATGAGCAATAGCTTTGATGCTACATCTGGTATTTTCACTGCACCCAGGGAAGGGACTTATACATTTCTTCTCACTTTCAACTTTAATGGAGTCGTTATAAATGATGGCTCCAGGGTTGAATCACAATTTTTTAATACAACTACTAACACTGTTCTAGCCTCCGTTTACAAAACTTTCGGGCAGTCTATGACCGGTAGCAATGACGATGCTAATGCAACGAGAGCTACGCAGGCTGGTGGCGCTAGTACGGTAACTCTGACCCTGACTGCAGGCACTAAAATCGTACCAAGGCTCTGGCATAATCTTGTATCGAGTGGCTCGGTATCCTTGCGAGTAAGCAGTAACTTATTAGATCCAGCTAATCCCGATGACGGGTTTAATAACTTGACCATTATAGAACATTAAATAAATAGTAATGAAAATGAAAATCAATTTTAGTTTAAAATTATTTGCTGTTGTTTTATTGTTTTCCTTGAGTCCAATTAAAGCTCAAGTTGGATTCTTAACTGAAAGGCCATTACAGCCGTTTCACGTTGATGCAGCAAAAGACAACGGTACGAGCACTGATGTTTCTAAATTAACAAATGATGTCGTTGTTATTACAAATGGAAACTTAGGAATCGGCGTTTTAAATCCGATAACGAAAGTAGACCTACGTTCTGCTGATAATAAAGGACTGATCGGATTAGGAACGAGTACGCAAACTCCACTGGAAGCGGGAATCGGGACTATTCGATATAATGTGTCCGGGTTTTTAGAATATTCTGATGGGGAACAATGGATTGCTCTCCCTCTCGCTCCTCCGACCAAAGCTCTGGTAAATGCTAACAAAAGTTCCGTTCAGAGTATCGGAAATAATTCTACTGTTTACATATCGGGATGGAATGAAACAGTAGATCTCGGAAGTGGAGTCATTGGTGATTTTAACCCAGGCACCGGGATCTTTACCGCTCCCCGTGACGGATTCTATCTCGTATCTTTCGGTATTACTTTAGCAAGTGGCCAAATCCCCAAAAATACTTTTATAGAGACTGCAATTGAAAGTGATCAAAATACCGCAAATATTCCGATATATAAAACGATCAATTCGTATCCGGCCTTTCAGGCAGGAACCGTTTCCAACTTTATAAGTGGAACTTGTAATGCAATTTTCAATCTTAAAGCAGGAAATACCATTAAGTTTAGTGTTAGGCACAACTTGGGTACATCGAGAAATACGCTTAATGACGGGAAGTTAAATAATTTAAGTATCAGTGAGTTATAAAAAGAACTATGATGAAAAAACAAATTAAAACTCAGTATGTTGCACGTATATTTTTTCCATTGCTTTTTGGAGGTATTGTAGCTAAGGCACAAATAGGAATAGGAGTAGCGAGCCCGGTTAATCCTGTAGAAGTTAATACTAGCGCGGGAAAGATTATTATAGACAATACAGGAAGAATAGGAGTACTTGTCGCGAGCCCAAAAGTGGCTATCGATTTACGTAGTGGGGCAAATGGTTCTATTGCCATCGGCAATACTGATAAAACTGCTGCAGAGGCCGGAGCCGGTGCTTTACGCTATGTTCCAAGTCCCGCTATTGGAGTTAAAGGCTATTTAGAATTTTCAGATGGAACCCAATGGGTGAGTTTTTTTCCAAAGGGAAAGCCAAGAATTATTGTGATGGCAAGTAAAACAAGCCAAGACACTTATGTCTTTGAAAGCTCGACCCCATCAGAGATAGGAACTAAATCTGGAATTGTCCAAAGAAGATCATCTTATCTGACCAACTGGACTGAAAAGTTCGATACAGATTCAGGTGTTCCTACCAATAACTTTGATCCAACTACAGGGGAGTTCATCGCACCGCGGACGGGGGTATATTTTGCAACATTCACTTTTGCACTACAGTCCAGTCAGGTGAATACTGGTGCTAATAACCAGACTGAGGCTATTTGGGAAGTGAGGAATCCAGCAGGGACCATAACGCAGAGGGTAAAAACGAATAATGGATATTCTTCTGATACTGGAGGTAGCCCTAACGCTGTACCTGTGGGATCAGCTTGTACAGTAAGCGTATATATGAACAAGGGTGATAAATTAAGACCATTTACATGGATTACTGTTGCATTTGACGGGACTATAAGCCAATTTGACACCTCTTCAGGCGGAATATACAATGCGCTTACAATTGTCGAGCAATAATTCTACACAAAAATGTTTAATATATAATTTGAATTTCCTCAATAGATGCAGATGACAGCAATTGGTTGCATATATGTAGAATCTTATTTTTTATTTTTAAGTGTACATCTTTAACATTTATTCTTATTACTTCCGGCGCTGTGTCTTTACCCTTGATCCCTCATAGTGCTTTGACAAGCAGCTTGTGGCTTAACAAAGCATCTTGGTGTATACCACATTTTCTACTATAGTAAAGCGCAGCGTCAAAGTAATTTTATAATTCACTTTTGACAATCACTGAAGAATGTGTAAGAATTAGAGTTAGTAAATCATCCATGTCATTTTTATGACCAAAAGATTATAGATAGAGCGAAACAAATGCTTATCAGTTGTGCTATAATAATTATCAATAGCAACAACGTTAAACTTTGCTATTAGGTTGACTAAAATCAGCTCTAAACGACCAATCATAGGCTGATGAAATCAGAATGACTCGTTAAGTTATATCTAAAAAATAAAAACAGCTTGCTTTGAAATTAATTCTGGCCGGCTAATAGTCCAGAGAAGACAAGAACAGGTAAGAAACTCTCTCTCTTTTAATCATGGGATATTATTTGTAATACTCTGCCATCAGGCTTTTCCTTTCTTGCGTTTCCAGATCGATATATTCAAATTTTCTGTACTCACAGAAAGAACCCATATCCTTATCTCCGTTGATAAAAACAGCCCCTGCCAATATTACATATTTGCAAGGATAATTGGTTTTTTTTACCAATACCTCTACTCTTTCATTAATAGCTTCATACATGACTTCCGTAGCTTCAAATATCTTATTTTCAGCATTTAGAATACGGTCTTTTTGATGAAGAAATATTTGCTCAATCGTATTCATCTGAAAGTCCAGTGAAGTGATATTCCCTTCAATAAGCTGTCCTGCAGAAAGTTTCTCCAATGCTCCTTTTGCAGCACCGCAACAAGCTGAAGTGCTGCTCTGTCCTATTCTGCTTATTTCTCCGATATTTCCATCTTTGGTAACCCCGATGTGTGGCGCGTAGAATATTACTACTGCCCCATCTTCCGGGACGTGATGTGCAAACGCATTCATTCCCGTGATTCCGGCAAAAGGAAAACCATCAAGACCTCCTAAATGGAAAGGACCCAACATCTCGTAAGCTCTTGGCGGATATTGTATAGCATTGACATCATCACAACACATACTGTCTGCATGCATCAATTGGTTTGGCTTTAAGCCGATATGCTTTTCAATGGTGTCCAATAAACGGTTAACGGTCTCGAGTGATGTTAACGCTTTCGGATACCATTTTCTAACGGATTTTAAATGTTCCATAATCTTGTCTGTATTTTTTCTTTACATTAAAATATTATTTTCTGCTGTAAGTACAGGCGGTAAATCTTTTTCCCCCAGCATTTCTCTTAAATCAATTTCTATATTTCGGCTAATCTGCGTAATAGGGACATCATTGGCATTTCCCTCAAAAGGATTTTCTGTGCTTTCGCCTATTTGTTCTAAAACCAAGAAAACCCAACCTAAAATCATACTAAAAGGAATAGTAAGCCAGATAATATTTTCACCAAATTTTTCAATAGTCTTTGAAAATTCGCCAAGGAAACCAAAAGGTAATAGAATACAAAACAAATTCGTAAAATATAAATTGATGCTCGAAAACTGCCTAGGATAAGGAAAGTTTTTGATACGTTCGCATTTGCCCTGCTGATCGTACAATTCTTTTAGTTGATTTTCCAGGGCAACATAATTGTAATCTGATATCTTGCCTTCTTCATTCAGTTTTTTCAGCTGAGAAGATTGTAAAGTGACGATTTGTGCTGCACGGTTTTTTGTTGATAAAATATACTGGCCTTCACTTTCATTGAGAAAATTTTTCAATCCTTCCTCCAAATTACTTTCCCACTCCGGGACTTTGTAATATTGCAGATATTCTCGGTTATAACTTTTCGTTTTTATATTTTCCCAGCTTTTAATTTCTCTAAGTTGAAAACGCAATGCAGTAAGCCACGCAAAATGACGGTAAATAATCTGTTGATGAAGTTTTTTTTCAAGAACTTTGTCTTCTGAACGGATAAAATCTTTTATCATAATCCCAAAAGCCCTGCTGTTATTGATAATAGCTCCATAAACCTGCCGCGCTTCCCAAGTGCGATTGTAAGTCTGGGTATTTTTGAAACCGGAAATAAACGCTGTTGCTGTTCCCAGCAACGCCACCGGAACCCACGGAATCGCCAGCCATGTCCAACCAAAAAAATAGAACAGAAGCGTAGGAATGATACTTAATATTAACATTTTATAAATCTTGACCCTTGTCCAGGGAATAAAATGCTTGAGTTTGTAATGTGAACTTATATTCATACAAATTTAATTTCTTGAAGAAAATTTACTGATTAAAATACCCACCAAAACCACCGTATAAAACTGCCCTGCAACGCCAATAAACGCTGTGACAAGCTTGGTAATTTGATGATTAGGTGTAATATCTCCAAAGCCGATACTCGTAAAAGTTATAGAGCAAAAATAAACCAGGTCTGTAAATATACTTGCAGGTGATGATGTATCTATACCTTTAAAAGACAAAGGGTTATGGTATTCGAATGTTTGTAGTAAGAAAACCGAAATTTCTATTAATAAAAAATAACCACATGCCGATGCGGAAATAATATCACTATTAATATACCCGGGCTTCAATAAAAACCGAAGCAACTCTAAAAACAGAAATACAAAAAAAATAACATAATTAATATTAAGGAAAGTAAAATACCAAGGTACATCTTTAAAAGCCGGAATACCGATGGGCAAAAGCAGTACGACAATAAAATGAAGGTTCCTGAACCAATGTCTCCAACTGTGTTTGCCAGTAAATATAAAAATGCTTCCCAGTCCCAATATCAACATATTGGCTGGCCAAACAACCCTTGTATAAAACTCGAGGTTGGTAAGAAAAACACCTATGAACAAATGCTGAAGCAATGCGAACAGCAGTAATTCGTATTTTTTACTTTGAAGAAAAGCTATTGTTTTATTCATTGAAGCAGAAATAGATTTTAGAAATTCAATTATTTAGCCTGCCCAATATCTAATCTGTTAAATTTACCTTCCGCATTAATGCTAAACTTAAAATAAGTCTTGAAATCGCCCCAGCTTTCTGTGTGGAAATTTCCGGTAATATCTTTACCCTCATTTTCCACCTTTTCTATGCTGGTGAATCTTTCGTGCCCGCAGGCTTCTTTCACAAAGCTCTGGAAGTTGCGGGGATTACCATCATCATAAAGCTTTGCATCTGCAGCAAAGTATGATAGAAAAGTTTTGCTATCGCCGTTTTGCCAGGCATCGAACGCGGCTTTTACAGTTCCGTTTGTAAGTTTGTCTGTATCCATTTTTTGTGTTTCTTTAATTGTTGTTGTTTCTGATTTTGGAGTTTTTGATTGTCCACAGGCCTTAAATGAAAGACTGACAGCAAGAACAGCAATCATCGGAAGTGTTGTTTTCATCATTGGAAATTTACTGTTCATAATGAGCCGTTTTTAAGTGGATGCTGTAAGTAAATGATGATCAGGTTCAGCAAAAGAAATGGCAATTCTATCACGACGCCTTTCAAATCTCTGTCATGCAAATGAAAACAGATAATCAGTAAAATGCCGGCTGCCATCAAAAAATTGCCCCAAACAAAGGTTTTTGGAAAAAGAATTAACAATGCACTTAACATTGTTACCGCTCCGATCGCCATTAATCCTGTTTTATTAATGTTCCATTTACCAAACATTTCCAACATTTCGGGTTTTCCTGAAAACATTGCATACCCTTGTTTTAAGCCCATAAAAACAGCCACAAGGATTAATGCGGAGTTAATAATTTTTAGTATCATATTGTTTTTTTTAGTCGTTCAAACTGATGGCTGCAGAATACAAATTGCCTTGTCCAAATATCGAGTGCCGTTCATCTAATTTAATTATTTTTGAATAACCCTGCTCAATAAATAATTCCTTAAGCTTTAAAAAATTAACCGGATAAGGAACCCATTGGTTGGAAGCCGTCGTATCATACTCTACTATTACAAATTTTTTATTTTCAGATAAATATTCATTTAACCTATTAATTAATACCCGTTTATCTTTTACATAATGTAATGAATTGGTCATAAGAATTCCATCAAGGTTTGAGAAATCAAAATCAAATATCTCAAAATCAGCTTTTATAAAATCAATGGAAACGTGGTCTCCTATTACTTTTGGAAAATTTTGCGCTTGAGCATCTATTGCATAAATATGACTTCCGTTTGGTAATAAATGAGCCAATGCATGGGTAAAAGTGCCATCACCACAACCTAAATCCGCCCAAATTTGAGGCTTATCAGAATATTGAATTGCTTTTTCAATTAAATTAACAGCTTCTTGTTGCTTCATATTTATCCAAAAACACTTAAATTTTTCGCAATGTCTTTTCCTTCATACGGCGGAAAAACATCAAGTTCCAAATCAGGATTTCCTATCAGCATCGCTTTTGTATTGCTCAATGCATCAAAGCCTGCTTTGCCGTAATACTTGCCCATTCCGGCATAACCAACACCTCCAAAAGGTAAACTGTCTATCCAGCAATGCAGATTGGTCTGGTTGACGCAGCCACCACCAAAAGAAACTGAATTTAAGAAATAATCTATATTCTGCTGATTTTTACTAAAGAAATATGCGGCCAAAGACTTCGGCTTACGTTTAATAATTTCTACAATTTCTTTTAAATCTTTATATACCAAAATCGGGAAAACAGGTCCGAAAATTTCCTGTTGCATAGCAGGATCTTCCCAGGTGCTGGGATATAAAATGGTTGGCTCAACATATCTGGCTTTCACGTCATATCTTCCTCCTAAAATTACTTTTTCAGGGATAATATAAGAAGCTACCCTTTCGGTATCGTGTTCGCTGATCATCCTTGCGAAATCAGGGCTTTGACTTGGGTCCTCGCCATACATTTTTATCACAGATGCTTTCAATTTATCTATAAACTCATCTGCAATACTTTCGTGTACATACACGTAACCCGGAGCAATGCACCATTGGCCGGAAATTGCCATATGCCCCCAAACAATACGGTCAACAGCAATGTCGAGATTGGCAGTTTCATCAACCACAGTCGGATTTTGACCACCCAATTCCAATACTATTGGCGTTAGGTTTTCGGCCGCAGCACGCATTACGATTTTGCCAACGGCAGAACTTCCCGTAAAGAAAATAAAATCGAAGGGCAGTTCCAATAGCGCAGTAATTTCCTCTCTTCCTCCTGTAACAATACTTACAGCTTCGGGTTCGAAATATTTTGGAATAAGCTCCTGAAAAAGTGCGGCAACTGTAGGCGTTGTATTGGCTGGTTTCAGAATAACGGGATTTCCTGCTGCCAAAGCTGCAATGGCAGGGTCCAGCAATAATAAAATCGGTGCATTAAACGGCCCAATGACCAATGTTACACCGAAGGGTTCCTTATAAACAATACCTTTGTTACCGGTTTCTTCCAAGCCTTTTGGTATGGTGACTGTTTCCGGGGTCATTAATTGTTTCAGATTTTTTTTATAATATCTTATATTTCCTAAGGGAACTGTAATTTCGAACAATTGCTCAAAAGGTGGTTTATTAAAATCGGTTTTTAAAGCCTGGCAAAATGTTTCCTGATTTTCAGTAAGCATTTTTTCCAGTCGGTTGAGCTGGTCTATCCTCCACTCATAAGTTTTGGAAACATCGGTATAGAAAAACTCTTTTTGTGTGTCGAAAAGTGATTGGTATTTATTCATGTGTTTTTTGTTTAATGTTCTACATTTCTGATTGGTAATCTTTAATTATAGTTTTTTTAGTCCGGAATTTTCCAGGGAATCGTAAAAACCAATATTCTGAACCTTTAAAACATATATCGAAAAAGTAAAAAATACAATTATTAAAACTGTTTCAGAAGTTTTGGGTATATCATTTTTTATTCATTTGTGTTTTTCAAATAAAAACAGAACGAAAAGAAAACGAAAAACAGGATGTTCTACTTTTCGTTTCTCATAATAAAAAAATTTACTCTGATAAAGCTTCAATAACTAATTGAGAGGCCAAAAAGCTACTGTGCTGTTGTTGTACGGTAATCAATCTTCCATCTCTGATGGCGAAGGGTTCCAGCGGACCAGCTACTTCAAAATTGGTGTTTGGATTTTTGCGGGCTTCTGTTTCGATGGTGTAATCGTTCACCGTCATTCCAAACATTTCATTAATCATATTTTCCTCGCTGTCAGCAAATCCTGTCCAGGTTTTCCCATCTGCTAAAAGAGTTCCGTCGCTTAATTTCGTCCATAATAATAACGATGTTCCATGGCAGATTAAGCAAGTGATTTTCCCTGCTTCATAGAAATCTGCGATCAGTTTATGCAGTTCTAAATCATCTTTGAAATTAATTAATGGAGCACCGCCACCAGATACACAAACTGCATCATAATCGGCAACGTTGATATTGGAAATAGGCAGCGTGTTTTCCATCCATTTTCCAAATGTTGCGTGATGCACAAAACCGATACTTATCAAATCGTTCGGGTAAGCTCCTTTTGGGTTTTCCGGGTTGCTATGTCCATCAAAAACTACTTTTCCCCCTCTCGGAGACGCAACATCTACATCGTACCCTGCATTGATGAAATCAAAGAATGGTCTTGTCATTTCCTCGGCAAAAAATCCAACTTCCATTCCGTGAAGCTGTGCCGCATTGGAAACCAGACATAATACTTTTTTCTTGGGAAAGGTATATTTCGGTTGTTTTCGGATTACATTATTTTGTTTGTTCATTGTTTAAGGAAATTGTATGTTAAAAACAAAAAGCCAGCTGTTAGATAAATCACAGCTGGCTTTCAATTGATTATCTGGTTGTATAACCCCCGTTTGCAAAAATAGTTTGTCCGGTAATCCACCATCCGTCGGTTACTAAAAATTCAACTAACGGAGCAATATCTTTGATGTCAGTAAGACCTCCTAAGGCCGAAGCCGATTTGTGATATGCGACTGCATCAGCACTTTCCTGTCCGTAGAAGAAAGGTGTATCCATAGGACCGGGAGCAACTGCTGTCACTGAAATTCCCCTGCCACCAAATTCTTTAGAAGCGGCTCTTGTGAAATGCTCTACAGGAGCTTTTGCACCCGCATAAGTAGAATACAAGCCGGTATAAGCTGCTAATAAAGAAGTAACGATAGTACAGATTTTACCGTTATCATTTATCTTTTTACCAGCTTCCTGTAAAAAGAAATACGCTGATTTTGAATTGATCCCGAACATTAAATCATATTCTTCTTCAGTTGTTTCAGTAAATGGCTTTTTTAACACCATCCCAACCGTATTGATGGCAATATCAATGCCTCCAAACTTGGCAATAGTTTCATCAAAAAATTGAGTAATATTTTCTACTTTGGTTAAATCACCCTGAAATAAGAATGCCTCAGCACCAAGAGCTTGAACCTCAGCCAAAGTTTTTTCACTTTCAGCTTTAGAACTTTCGCTGTTGTAATGTATTGCTAATTTTGCTCCTTTTGCTGCAAAATCTTTGCTTAGTAATCCACCTAAGTTTTTACCACCTCCGGCAATTAAAACTACTTTTCCTTTAACTTCATGTGTTGACATTGTGCAATTATTTAAATATTATCATACAAAAATCAACAATGAAAATCATATTTATAGGGTGAACTTTTCGGATGTTGTTAGAAATTCCGAATTCCACTTGCTTTTTTGAAATACTCCTGAGTAAGTCTTCTAGAGATAATCTTCAATTCTCATTTCATCTAAGGCTTTGTTTAAATTATCCACATAGGTTCTGTGTTTATTGAAGTAGATGTCCATTGTCTTCGTGTCGATAATCGGCTCTAATGCGCTTATTTCATCAGGCAACGGTTGTAATGTGTAATTCATTATACTTAATTTAAATGGATAAAAATTATTAATGATGAGCGAAAAGTCCATTGATAAAAATAATATTAAAATTGATTTATCCCTGTTGGCTAGAGGTGTATATTTAGGAAATGCTATTTTAAATGATAAAATGACAAAGACCTTTAAAATAATGAAGAAATAATGTTTTGCTTGTACGTCTATGGCATATTAATTTACAAAAAACGGTAAACCTCAATAAAGGGCCATGGATTTTATAATCCATGGCCCTTTGATGTACTATATTGTAGAGTCCTTAAGATGCAATATTACAAATTATTTAACTACTTAATATATTGTTATAGTGTCGTTTTAGTTCGGTCCATAAAATACCTTAATGAAACCAGAATATCTATCTAGGATGTAAATAATACTCATGGCATGAGATGTCAAAGAAAACTTCATTTAAAAAGGTCTTTTTATTTCAGGGTTTCCAAAACGTCCAAACTGTACCATTATAGACCGCTAGGTGTCTCTTTACAGTATCATACACCAGCATTCCGGCACTTGGATTGATAATATTTAAATGAGGACTTGCTACTTTGGGCAGTATCATTGCTTTATCTGTATCAGCGAGTACCAGTATTCCTTTTGTGGTGTCTGTTCCTCCTGCAGATGTACTTATACAAACCTTAGCTCCCGGCTGCTCCTCTCTATCAGCCGCCTGGATACTCAGATCTGCAGTTCCTGATGAGTCTACACTCAGATCAAACCATGTGTTGGTATCTTTTAAGTATTTTACTTTATGATCTGTTGTATCAAAAAGAACAGTTCCATTTTCGGTAATTCCGGTCTTATCTGTAACATAGGGAAGAAGAAGACCTTTATTTTCATTATCTCCAAATTCTAAAGAAACCGAGCCGTTGCTTACACTTTCTGTGCTTATTCCTATTTGTGCCTGTGTAGAAGCAGCCATTAAAAAACTGCCTAATACGATTATATTTTTAACCATTGTAATTTTAGTTTAAAGGAAAACGAGAACCTGAATATTCCATTACTTTTCTCAGGCTCTCAAAAAATTATATTTAATCAGGGCAGGTTTGTGTACTGATACAAAACCACGCAAATGAACCTCCATTCTGAGAAGTATACATTTTCAGACATTTATTGGTGGTATCATACACCAACATTCCTTCAACAAAATCAGAAGCCGGAATTCCTTCCGGGTTTCCAGAAGTGTTAAAAGGCATTCTGTTCACAACAAAACCTTTCGTTCTGGCTTCCAGAACCAGCCAAGCTCCGTTACGAACTGCCGGCCAGTTATCTGAATTCTGAATCCCGGCTCTTGTCAATGAACTGATTCCTACCTTACTGATCAATGCCGGGTTTCCTGCTGTAATAATAGCTCCAGGCTTATAACAGACTTCAGTAGTTAGTACACCGAACGTGAAGTATCTTTTTGTGTTTTCAGAATCGAAATTATGATTGAATATCCATTTGCCACCTACTTTGGTACCGGGAATCAATAGTCTATTGGTTGTAAAGGTATCATCATCGCCAATTACCATATAAACAGTAGTACCTTGAATATTGAATTGACTTTCGTAAGCGGATAGATCTGCTTGGAAATAGGTATTTTCTAGGGTACCTGTTCTCTGCGAAAGCCATTTTCTCTGTATGATTTTACCAGTATTACTACCCAAAGTCACATTCACCATCGGTAGATCTGTGTCATTGTTATCACCAGCAATGAAGAACTCCTGATCATCAGAAATAACTGTTCTGGACGCATCAAGGTTATCTGTAACAAAATCATTACTAGTCGCGATCGTAAGGATGGCCGCGCTGTTAACACTTACCGATACCTTTTGATGCAAAGCACTGATGTCATCTCGTCCAAGACCAAATATATTGCTGTTATAAGATGTATTCTGAGCGCCATTCCATACAACAGTTTCTGCTGAAGATAAATAATGGTTTGTGGCAGTACGTCCCAAGGTAAGACCATATTTGATTGCCAAATAAGAATCTACTCTTCTGCGTTCTGTTTCTGTAAGGTTACCTGATCCGTAAATAATAGCTTCGCCTATATGACCTGAAGCATTATCGTTATCAGACCCATTACTATTGAATATTGTAGAACCAAAAACATGTCCACCTGTCAATATTCCTCTTGGACTAAATACTCCATTAGCTCCGTTGGCACCTCCATTTAAACCTCTAGACACCGTGGTATTCCCAAATCGATTATACATTATACTAGGAATAGTGGCCGCAAAATTAATACCGCCCGGTACAGCAAGATACCTATCTGTGATGTTTACAGTTACACTTTCTACCTCATCAGCTGTATTACCTGCAAATCTTTTATTAACTCCTATACCATCCCAATAAGCAATATCTCCTCTTTGAAAATTGATATTTGCCAATGCACTGAAAATTCTATTATTAGCATTATTCAGAGGTGCCCATCCTTCTTTTGTAAAAGTAAAAATATCATAATCCGTGGAGGTTACCGTAGATGCGATCTGATCATTACCTAGCGATTGCTTTACTGCCGTAAAATTGATTCCTGGGTTATAATTGAAATAATTGGCTGCACCTTTTACATATTTTGGAAATGTATTTTCATACATTTTGGAAGAGACCGTCCCAGAAAAGAAATCTGTCCATGATGTAACATCAGTTCCTTCACCTGTATTCACTGCATTTTTATCTGCCCTGTACCAATAACCTAAGTTATTGACTACTCCCCCAGGAGCATGAGCATAGCCTGCAAAAGTGAAAAACTCTCCGTTATTAAAAGTCACCGTTGCCATATTGTAAACCACACCATTCACTGTCGTTTCTAAAGTCATTGGGATAAACTGATCCGCTGCATCGAAACTTTCATTTGTTGAACGAACCAAATGAAGATTAGAAGTTCCTTTAGGCCAAGCAATAGTTACAGTCCCTGTATTCCCCGTGTTCTGAACCTTCCAGACAGAAGCAAACCTGTTATTAGTTTCTCCACCGGGTGCAGTTGGATATGATAGAGGAATGGATAGTGATTGTTTTAATCCATTATCTCCCACAACAAGAAATTGCCCGTCTGTTAAAGTATTAGTGTTTGCAGAATTCGTATTAGATAATGAATTCCCCGCTCCAATAATTAGTTTCTGACTAGGATTTACACTTTTTGATTGCTTCTGGTACAGAGTACCCTGATCATCACGAGCAATCCCGAAAACGTTGTTGTAATAAGTTGCATTAGCAGTCGCATTCCAGACTGTAGAAGCTGTAGAAGAAACATAATTCTGTGACGGATCTAATGTAATACCATATTTGATGGCCAAATAACTGTGTATCTTTTGAAGATCAGCATCAGTCAAATCGCCTCCTGAAATGCTATGGTATAAAATTACCTCTGCAATATCTCCCTGAAAGTTATCTCCCGTAGTTCCGTCTGCACCCAAATAAGCACCGATACCGGTAGCGGGCAAAACGTACGCCCCACCCGTTATAGGATATGGTGAAGAATAAATTTTTCTTGTTCCACTATTAAAACCTCTTTGAGAACCTTGGCTCGTTGTTTTAGGCAATATCGCCGAATATATACCAAATGTATTAGTTGACGACGGACCAGCCGCTGAGTAATTGAAATTATTACCAATTGTTGACATTGGATAGACTGTGTTACTATTTACAGTTAAGAAAAATCCATCATCATTTCCGGCTATTGCAAATAAATTCCTATATGCATTTGTCATCCTGGAAAGTCTTGCAACTGCAATATAATGTACAGAACCAGCAGGGTTCAAATAAGCTGTTGTCGTGTTTCTTAAGTAATTATTCGTTCCATCATAAGATAGCGTTGGGTTAAAGTTCCACATATTGGTATAAGTGGTCTGATCATTATATGGGATATATGCTGTACCACTTGGAGTTAAAGTTACTGACGTAGATGAGGAAGAAATCCACTGCGTAACCTGCTTGGAACCATTAGTAGTTATTCCAGCGTCGGCTTTATACCATACAGATAAATCCGTTGATACCCCACCAGGAGACTGACCGTAGAGCCAAACAGAAGAAATAACTGAGACGAAAAGAAATAATTTAAATTTTCTCATTTGTTTTATGTTTATAAAAATTGCTATTGTTGGATATTATGCTCAACATTGGGCTTATTCAATGAAGAGGCCAGACTGATTTCATTCTGACCTCTTATATATAAAGACATTTGTGTGTTAAACTTATAGAAATATAAACGTCGGCTGTATCTATCAGCCCAACTTATCTTCACCAATGCAATATTAAAAACAAACATCAGAGTTAACAAAAAAAAGGCCACTCACATACACTTATTAGCTTACTTACATTTACTTAAAATTCATATTTGTTTAAAAATCAAAGCATTAAACCCAATCAAATTAAAATGTGACGATCATATATGAATTGAGGTCTGTTTCAGAAGACAGATTGAGCTTCTTCCGTATCCTGTATTTCTTATTTTCTACAGAGCGAATTGTTGTATTGGTTGCAGTCGCAATATCCTTAGTACTTAGGTTTAATTTTAGCAAAGCACAGATCTCCAATTCTGATGCAACAAGATTTGGACAGGATTCTAAAATCCTTTCGAAATAATCCGGAAATTGCGACTTGAAATAGGTTATAAATAAGGAATTTCTACTTATAGCCAGTTCATACAGATTATTGGATAAACTTATCTTATCAGTCTTTTTAATCAGATCATTCATTTTTTCTTTTTCGACGTAATATTTAATGACTATTTTCTCTTTCCTGTTAATAAAATACATCCCGACAAACGTGCAGAAAGCAATCTCCATTGCCTTATAAACCCGAACATACCATTGTTTTTCAGGTGAAAGATTTTGCTGCAAAAAAGTCAGTACAGAATAATCAGTAATGATGTTTATCAAAAAAAACAGTACATATAGCCCCAAAAGCATAAATACGATGACTCTATCTCTATCATAATCAAAAAAAAATGCTACGGCAATTGATAATGATATATAACTTAAATAGTTCATTACCCCTCTCCCACTTACTGTATCGCAATAAAAAATAACAACTCCCAAAAATATAAAGAGCAACATCAGTACGTGTCTATTGAATCGTATCTTGTTTGACAAAAAAATTGTGCAGAACATAAATAACCCCATTCCCAAAAATATTGCCGCATAAACAGGTTCCTCAAGAAAAATAAGGTTCAATAAAAAGTTACTGATCAAAATAAAAACAAGAACAAGCGTATAAACATCAAATAAAACACTTTTCTCATATTCGATCTCATCGATGGCTAGGCGCTTCTTTTCTATTAAAGAAGAAAAAAAATTTGTGTACATAATAACTGTAATAAAAACTGCTCTAAACTGCTTTCAATTATAAACCTAGAACTCCCAAAATTCTTCATCATCTTCATATGATGTTTTGCTCAGATTCATATCCAATTTGGCTTGATATATCTTCCAGCCGAAAACCAAGAAATTATTTCTCAAATTCTATGATCAATTGATTCATAGCGCTTTGTTAATCTATTAGTAGAATTGTAGACTAAAAGTTCTGTTTTAGATTTATAATCGGAGAAAGACTGCTTGTTGAAACCATGCGGGTCTGGGGCCAAGAAAGCCTCTATTGGATGATTCCCCATGTAGCATAGCTGAAAGATTGGGGAATTACCGGGTGGTACATTACTCGTTGTGATCATCCCCACCTGACCATATAGAAAAATAGTTGCCATGAATACTAAATGCAACAATAATTTTTTTTTCATGATTCTTGTTTTTTGTATTATTTTGTATTATATAATGTTCAATATGCCATTTAGTATCACCCTACTTTTGAAATACGTAATTTAAAGGACCGGCACAAAAAAATATTTGTCAAAAACTATTAGCGACTTAAATAAAGTAATAGATTTCAATAGCCCTCCAATAAATACCCTTTACCTAATTATATTTACTAAATATTTCAAAAAAAAATTATATTTATTTCAGTTGAAAACCAATTCTTAAAAATTTCAATTTTAGGACTTGAACAAAAAATTATAATAAGTTTATTGGAAACAGCTTACTTTTATTGTAATCATAAAATTACAATATTATGCTGCTTTGTGCTATTTTCATCTCATATGTTTTTTGTAACTAAAAAGTATCGTGTCTTAAAAATAGCTGATTACCCAGGTTCACTGCTATAAATTTCAACAATATTATAAAATATAACTACATAACTTAAAGAAATGCTTGTGTGTTTTTCTGAATATATAACAACATCTTTTACTGAATTATTTTATAATAACGTAACCACAGAAAGGCTTTTGGAATGATGCTAAGAGAGAAACAGCATTGCCTAACATGTAATAAAATAAAAAGATGAGCTTAACTAATAATATTATAATACACATCCGGTTTACTGAGATTCGCAGTTAGCAAATAATGGAGAAAAAACAGTTATAAATGGAGGAAACTGAAACTCTCCTTTTTTAGTTGCAAGAGCTGATACAGCAATGGGAAATTCTGTAAATTGTTGGCTATTATATTCTAAATGTATTAGCTAAAGATAAGGGACAACACCAGAGCAAAAAACTAACATTCTCTGCCATAATTATATCAAAAATCGATTTTTCCATTTGGTAATCGTGTTTCTGCTTAAATTAAAATGTCTAGCCAATTCGCTATTATTTAAATTGTTCTCCTTCTGATATTCCAAAATTTTAATAATTGTAGATGTATCGTAAGAACGGTGTTTCTGGTTAAAAGCAAAATTTTCTTTAGAGACTTTATTAAAAAGAATTCGGCTAATTTCTATAATATCAAGCGTTGAAAGAATATTTTTCGATAGTAAGTGATTGCATTTTTCCCTTTTTTCAGGATACTTTATATTTATTAAATCATTGTATATTTTTTTGTAGTCTGGTGCAGTACCTTTTTTTCCCAAATTATTTTTCTTTATCATCTTTCTTTGATTTTCCGTATTTATTCAACCATCTATATATTGTTGTTCTGGGAATTCTGTATTCACTCATAATCTGTTTTTTTGTTTTATTCCCGTTAGCCAACTGTTCTAAAATAAATTCAATAACTTCGATTACGTAGATATGTTTTGTAGAATATGAAAGAGAAGATTTTTCTGAGACACTATTGTAATTAATATTAGATTGAGGAGAATATAAAATTAAATGCTGAGAATAAATTCTCAAAAATTATATTCCAACAACAAACAATCTCATTACTATCTCGGTATTTAAAGATTTTTGAGATAAGGTGGATTGCCATTCTGATTCTGTGCATTCTAACCGCCTACAAATTTGTTGTATGCCCATTACTTTTTCCTCAACACACTGGATTAAATGTCCAAGATCAATATTTTTTTAGATACAAAACATATTTTTTTTTGAGTTAAATTGTATTCTCCTTCCTAAATTCTGTGAGTTCATAACATCCTTTCAATAATGAATCTAACTTCTACATTATAAGCGCAAACATTTGCCCAATAAGGTCCGTTATGCAGACATTGTAGTTACTATAAAACAATAAGACACTAATAATTATTAATTTAATGCATCATAAAAAGTATAATACATTAAAAATCTCATTGTTTATTACAATATTATAAGCTTTTAAACTTGGCTCAAAACAAAGCATGTTGTGTATTCGGAATTTGTTACTGCAAGTAAACAGTGCTACAGAAAAGATCATCCGAGTAGTATAGTATCTCTTCTACGGGTATCATACTTAGGAGATAGAATATAATCGGACAAAAGGACGGTAGATATTAAAGTATATCTTCCCGTAAACTACATTAAAAAGAAGTTTTACACCACTACCTACTAGTGAATGGATTCTATTTCTCTACATGCTTTAGTGGTACATGCAATTCTAAAAGTGCATTGATATTTAGTTACAGTGATTCAGACCTGAAACAATTACTTTGAATATTTAATCTTGATAAAAATTGTCTGATAAAATGCGAGTAATATTAATATTTACACAAATATTATTTTATTCAAAGACCCATTTCATAAAGACAAAAATTGAAAATCCTTCAGGATATTAATCAAAATATTTTAGATCTCTATCCAATTTTCTATTCTAAGGGTTTTTCTTGTGTTAAAGAGAGAATAAACATTGTAAGATATTCTGAATATCTTACAATGTTTAAGTTTTATAACAAATATTCATAATTGATGAAATAGAGGGGTGAACTATTCATCATTCAATCTTATAGGCAATTTCAAATCAACTAACAACTGCTTTGATTGTAGTCCTACCAAGCTCACTAAACGGAACTTAGTGCGTATTTGCTTCCGGTGAATTATCCTTGTACTATTTTCTCCCGGCTTTATTAACTCAAAGCTACGAGTTGCCTGAAGGTCTAACATATTCCTTCACTGCATATTGATCACTGCTGTGGTAACGCAGTGTATCTTTGAAATACCAGCTATTTAACCCCTGTATCATCATTCCCTGGTAAAGCACATATTTGTCAACAGATTCATGCCAATCTCCGAAATCCGGCAGGTTGGCATGTAATGCAACAAATTCCGCTACATCTGCGTCATGAATGCGAACTACTTCCTGAATTGCCTCATCCAGTGAAATATTTTGCTCGTGTTGTATAATGAGTACCAGGTTAATTACCTCGCCTTTTCCCATGATTTCTCTTTTTACGGAATAAACATCATTTTGCCAGGACATTATTCTGGCTGTTAATGCCTGTATACGCTGTATAACAGGATGAGCCGAAATGTGTTTTGGTAAAACATACCCTAATCCCAGTTCGGCCCAGGGTTCATAAGCATACATGGCTATGCAATATTCCCTTAATATCATAAAATAGTCGCGTGGCGGAAATGTTCCGGTTGTCTTGAAAGGTGCTTCTTCCCGCAATCCATACCTTATGTAGCGGTCCATAAAATAAGCGAATGTTTCTAGCCATTCAGGTGAGGTAACGGCTAGATATTCATCTCTTACCTGCGCCATAATCTTATCATGTGGATGCGCGTCCGCCCCCGGCTCATCCCCTCTAATGATACCCATAATGCGCTTATGTACCTGATCCAATTCTTCGACAGTACAAAATCCAACGTAATCATCGAATGTAGTGATCCAGATCATGAAGCGATTACATGCTTTCGCATGTTCATAAGTGGGCGCTATGGCAAGCATCCTTGCGGTAGCTCCATGCAGCCCCATTCGTTTATAGCTCTCCCGGGTTTTAGGAGATAAGAAGGTAAAATCAGTATCCAGCCATCCTTCCAGATCCTCCTTCAGCTGGTCAAAATGCGGATTTACCAAATCCGGCCAGGGATATTTGAAGATCAGTGGATAGGGTTGTTCAAAATATTTATTTGATTCCATACTTGAGTTGTTTTGTTATTAAAAATGACACTTAGAGCGTTTGATATCTGCTTATTTTAAGTGGTATTAGTATGCAGATCACACTTTGCTCAGTTTCTCCTTCAACTCAGCCGCATCCGAAAATTCCATAGCATTGTAACGGTCAGATTTTGTGGATATGCTTTTCAAGTCAGAGAATATGGTAGCTCTATAATACATCCTTTTGACTGACCTCCTATTTTTGGGAAATATGTTTTACGTCAAAATCTAAAGATATTGCCGATTGTCCGTTAGGTGTTACAGCAAAACCTTCCGGATAATACCGCTGTGTCCCACCTTCATAATACCATGCATTGCAACCGGTTATCATCAGTTTCATGTGATATACATAATTTTCCACTTCTTTCTGATAAGGACTGAAATCGGGCAGACAGACAGATAAAGACTCCATTTCCTTAACAAATTCGTCATGTATTCTCAGCCCTTCTATACAAGCCTCATCAAACGTTATTTTGTGCTCATGCTGCAGAATAAATATGATATTGAATCTTTCGGATTCTATGGCCATTTCTTTTCTTATCGATGCATAATCATTCTGAATCGCAATAATGTTGGAAAGAAGCATGACCAGACGCTGAATAACCGGATGGTTGTATATGTCTACAGGCAGAGCAAATCCTGTAGCAGGTTCTATCAGATCACCATAGGTTACCATGCCTATAGAGTAGGCACGAATCATCAAGTAACGGGCAAGCGACGGATATGTTTTGCTGAACTTAAATGGTGTTTCTTCCATGATGCCATAAGTAATGAAACGATGAAAATTGGTAGAAATCCTTTCGATCCAGAACTGGGGCATTCCGTTTTCCAGCCATTCCTTTCTTGCTGCTGCCATTTGACGGAGTATCCCTTTTTCTTTGGGACGGGGATCTTCACCGGTCATTACCTCAAAAATCCGGTCTCTGAAAATTTTCAGTTCTTCAAGAGGCATCAGCTCAACATAATCATCAAATGTAGTTACGTATACTGCAAACCTCCCGATGGGACGGAACTGGTCTCTGTCAACAGTAGTTGGTGACATAAATGCTCCTACCTGAACAATTCTTTGTTTTTTGTATCTCTTTATAGATTCCGGGCTCATGAAATCATAATCGTTATCATACCAATCGCTTTCTTCTTCATAAAAAGTTTCGCTGATCGGGCTGTAAACAGTAGGCCAAGGATAGCTTGGTTTCGGTATGTGAATGGTGCTTCGCATAACTGAGTTTTATTCGTTTACTAATGTTGTTTTTATTGCATTGCTCATTACCGGCAATATTATTTTGCAGTGATATAAAATTAAATTACATTGGTTCAGCTTTTCTTTCAGTTCTCTTGCTTCCACAGACAAAAAAGTATAAGCATTACCATACGAATCTTCAGCATCCTTCTTCATCATATCAGTATATGGAGAGATCTTGTCCGGTCAAGGATAATATATCGTTGTTTATAATTTTTGTAATGGAATTAATTATAATTTAAAGTGATGTATCTTCAGTTTCCCTATCTGGCCATGCAAAGCATTTGGGATCATAACGGTTTGTATCTACCAGGTAAAAAGTATTCAGACCTTGTATCAGACTGCCCCAGCCTAGTAACAATTGTTTTACATCTTCCTGATACTTCCCAAAATCGGGAAGGTCTTCCTGTAAAGCAACAAGTTCTGCAAGATCAGCGTCATGAATTTTCATAGCTTCAGTTAAGGCATCTTCTAATGACAGGTTATAGTTTCTTTGTAAGACGATAACGATATTCATAACTTCGGTATCCTTACTTAGTTCTTTTTTCAATCCCTGGATATCATTCTGCCAGGCAACAATTCTGGACCATAGGGATCGAACACGCTGTATTACGGGATGGCGTTCTATCTCTTCTGTTAAAAAGGTACAAAACTCCGCCTCAACCATATAGAAACAGGGAAATATTACAATTGAATATTCCCGGAGTACTTTAAACAATGCAAGGGAAGGTACTGTTTGGGTTGCCTTATAAGTTGCCTCTTCCTGAGCACCATATCTTGTAACGGTGTAAAATGCTTGTGCCAAGCGTTCCATCCATTCATCAGGCATAAAAACACGACATTCATCTCTGATTTTGGCGGCCTGAATGAAATATCCGGGATCCTCTGGAGTGAGGCTATCTCCTCTGATTATGGCTTCCAGTCGCTTAGCATATTTAGTGATCTCTTCTTCGGTTGCATATTCAAGCTGATCGTCAAATACGGTATGGAAAAGAACAAGCCGATGTATAGGTGTTACGCACTCATAATTTGCATAAGGATACATTCTTGCTGCACACTTGTGCAGGTTCATGCTCTTGTATCGTTCACGTATATTTTCAGATAAATATACATAATCAGTATCAATCCAGTTTATGTAATCAATACCCATTTGCTCCACATTCGGATTGATTTTATCTGGCCAAGGGTAATAACCTTGAGGCAGGTAATTCGACGGGTTGTAATCTTCTGGTTTCATTTTTTTAAAATTAAAGTGTTAAATTGATGTTTTATAGGTTGTTATTATGATAGAATATTTTAAATTAAAAATATTCTTATACAAAGTATTATTGAACCTGATTCAACTTTGCTTTTAGTTCTGCTGCCCCAGGAAATTCAGCTGCGGTATAACGGTCCAGTTTTGTAGATATATTTTTCCAGCCGCTCAGAACCATGCTCATATAATGTACCCAGTTGATCACCGCGTCCTGCCAGATCCCAAAATCAGGAAGATTGGCTTGTAGTTCTAAAAATTCTTTCAGATCTTCATTGTGAAGACGTAAATCTTCAATACAAGCTTCTTTGAGGGACATCTGCCTTTCGTGTTGGATCACTTTTACGATATTGTAATAAATACTGTCAGTTGCTTCATCCTTCAGTACAGATTGTACTTCATTAAAAAAAGTAACCAGATGGCAGGCAAGTGTCTGCAGGCGAATGATGACAGGATGTGCGTGAATCTCCGGTGGCAGAATAATTCCGGTTTCTACTTCCGTTAATTGTAAGAAGGGATAAAGACATATAGAATTTTCACGCAATGCAATACATTCGCTCACACTGGGATAGGCTTTATTTTTCTTGTATTTTAATTCCGTTTCTAATCCTGTGAAATACCTACTGATCATTTGCGTAAAACGGGCAACTGATTCCTCTGGGATAAATTCCAAGAGTTCTTCTCGTAAAGAAGCTAGCATAGGTCCTAAAGGTATTCCTGAATCTTTAGCGGTTATTTCACCTTTTAATATGGCAATAGACTGGGTGTGTACATATCCGATACTTTCAGGCTCACTTTCTTCATAAAGATCATCATTGTATAAGGTCCAGAGCATTAGTCTGCAGATGGGTTTGAACCGTTCAGGTGGTGCTGTTGGAAACCATTGGGCCGCAATATGTGCTGTTTTGGTTTTTTTGTACTTTTTCCGAAGGTCGGGGTTTTGTTCGTACAGCCACAGATATTCGCCATCGATCCACTGGTTTTCAGTGATTTCCTGCAATTTGTCGGCGTTGGGATTTTTTAATGTGGGGAACGGGTACCTGAACTGATGACGAAGAAGTTCGAGGGTACTGAAATTTTCATGGTTCATAGTTTTATGTTTTTGGTTTGGTTTTGAATATAATTTATTTAGAGTTTGTTTACATTTATTCCATAATAGTTTTACAGCAGATAATTTGACCCTATTTCGGAAGTTTTCAGCAGTAATTCATAATTTCTATAAAGTCTTCTGTCATTATTAGCCAAGAAAAAATGCTGTCTGATGCTGTAAGAAGATTCATAATATAGTATTGATTCATATAGAAATTCTTATAACTAATGAGAGGAACCGCCTTTTTATAGAAGTAGAGATTAATTAACTAGCAACTAATTGATTATGTATTAAACAAACATTTTTTTTCCATTTTTGAACTCCTGTTTAAAAATTCAAAATGAGAAAATATAATTACCCTGGTCTGAAATCCTGAGTTTTGTATTTATTGACCTGCGTTCCTTCTGGCCATGCAAAGCCTTCACCACCGGCAAGGTAGCGTTCCGTGTCCTTTATATAATGAGTATTAAGTCCCTGTAATATTGTTCCAAGACTTGTAATATAGTCATATACCCGTTGCTGATAATTGCCAAAATCCGGTAAATTTTCATGGAGAGCTACGAATTCAGCGACATCTTCATCATGGATACGTTTTGCTTCATTGACCGCCTCTTCTAAGGATATTTTTCGACCTTTCTGTAAAACGAGAATTAAGTTCATTAATTCTGTGTCGAGACCCATCTCCTTCCGCAAGGAGTAAAAATCATTCTGCCATGCTTCGATCCTTGAGGTAAGTGCGCGCAGACGTTGTATCACGGGATGCTCTTCAATATATTTAGGTAAAACGAAATTTGTTTCAATATCTGCCCAGTATAAATATGGATACATGTTTACGGAATACTCCCGCAATATCATAAAGTATTCCAATGAAGGGATGCGCTTCGCTAGCTTAAACGGAGTTTCTTCCTGTACACCATACTTGAAACAGCGGGAGAGATTTTCTGTAAATCGTTCCAGCCATTCCGGTGGCATAAAGGCTTTATACTCATCTCTTATAAGTGCTAAATGCTGGAAAATCCCATTTTCATTAGGAGCAGGAGCGGAGCCCTGTAGAATTTCTATTACCCGGTCACAGTCACGCTTTTTTTCATCAATTGTTGCAAATTCCATCTGGTCGTCCATCACAACAAAATTGAGGACAAACCTATTACAAGGTATTGTTTGCTCATAACTTGCTTTGGGTACCATTCGGGCAGTGCATAAATGAAAGCCCATTTTTTTGTATTTCCTTCTTGCTTTTTCCGGGAGGTAGGAATAATCTTGATCAATCCAATTGTTCATATCAATCTCCATTTGCGCAATATTTGAATTGATTAAATCTGGCCAGGGATAATAACCTTGTGGCAGATAGTCTTGCGGATTAAAGTCTTCTGGTTTCATATTATTTTAAGAATATAAATAAAGTTTTTTGCAGTAGGTACATTCAAGCATATAATTGTCTAAAAATATATGAATGTCTATTATCATTGACGGATTCGCTTCAAAAAATGCAGTTCAATCTATAAATACATAGATAACAGTTTGGGAGATATAGTCAGGGAAAGTATTGAAATCGTAGAGACAGATCTTACCTTTCTATTTTATTAGGCAGTAAATTTCATAAATAATAATTTGGTGTTTTCTCTGGTTTTAGTTTATTACTAAGTTAAAAAAAAAAATGATCCAGCCTAACTTTATTCACTGAAATATGATATCAGAAAAGTAACAGCCTTACACCACTGTATTAATAGAGGATTAAAAGTTCAGAATAAATTTAGTTTATGTATTAAATTCGGAATTTATTGTTTTTTTCTGCTATTTTCTTGTCCTTTTTTTGTTTTTATCTCTAATGTTGTGGTATCTGCTAAATAAATTTGTTTACGATTATATTTTCGATAATTATTTAACTAATGCACTGTTGTTTTTCATTGACTAAAAACGTTAAAAGAGGTATTAAGTCTTCGACTGGACACCCCTTTCTCTTAAAAAAACCAATATTTATCTTTTTTAGACGATTTTTACCTTAAAGCTCTTTACTATTGATACGAGCCTAACAGGATTCGGTGTTTCCTTTCTTAATTTTCCCTCAGGATACCCGAGAATAGAAATATACTGGCTAGAGTGGTTCCTGCGTATTTGATCATTTGTGCCCCCATTGGTAGGACCTGAATAAAAACCTTCCACTTTAGAAACATTTAAAGCAGCCCTTAATGCAATACCTACAAACCCATGAGCCGTTTCTCCGGCATTTTCAAGGGGCTGTCCACTAATTGTAGCTTCAATGACACCGTTATGAAAATCAATATCTTTCAAGATCGCAAGTGTAACATCACCTTTGGCTTGACCAGGTATTTTCAGAGCCAAAGCATCTTTACCTTTATAGTACACCTTCCTGGCTTATCATTTATCATTTTCTATAAATCTTATTTTAATTCAATATAAATATGAAAATCTCTAGTGGAAACAACATCTTAAATGAAAGTATAAACATAGCTCTTGCTGGTAAACTTTCAATATGACGAAATAAAAACAAGTTTACAAATTTATCTGGTAAGCACCTTTTATATAATCTCCTCATCCTTTAACTTTATATGACTTGGAGTGGTTCGATTACCGAAAACTTTGACAACTAGAACCGCACGAACTGGTTTTCCAGCTTCATCATTTATAAATTCAAGTTTAATGTTATCTTCAATTGCCCCAATACTACCTTTATTATTTGTCAGATCAAGAACCAGTAATCCTCCTAGTTTTGGCCCTGTATTTTGATATTCACTTGCCTGCCCCAAATACTGTTTCCGGATATTTTCAAATGAAGAATTGTACAGCTCTCTTTTGACTTCAAATATAAATTGATGATCAATATGATTAATGACAACATCAGCCCTGCCTCCTGCTATATTGTTTACTTCAATATTTATTTTGCCGTCAGAAGGAGCTGTTGCCATATAAATATAATAGTCATTTTGGAGCGCATCTTCTTTCTGGTCATTTTCAAAAAGATAGGAAACTGCTGAAATATTCCCCTTAGTCGCATCCATTCTACTCTCTAAAAACTTAGTGTATTATATACGTGCTTTCTGAAGTTTAAGCCGATTGTAGGATTTCTGAAAGATTCGATAACTTCTAGCTCAGTAAAAATTTTTTCGAAGATTTCTACTAAATTTTGTGAAGTATTATTAAAGTTGCTGATCATATATTCCTTAGTAAACTCAGTAAATTGCTTTCTTCTTTCTATTGGAATACGTTCACTAAAAGGGACAGTTGAAGTTATTTCCTCAGCTGTCCCTTCATCTTTTTCCAAAGAAGCACTTCTTTTATAATCCACAATATCTTCCCGCAGTTTCCCAGCATCTGCCCAAAGTTCATTTTGAGGGTGACTACTGATCCACTTATCAAGAAGATAAACATATGTTTCTTGCTGGTTGAACTTCATCTGAACCAAAGGCTGAATCAAGTGATCTACTCCTTTGCCTGCATCTTTTTTTAAAAGTGTCCTGCTACAATTATAAATCTGAAGAAGATAATTCTCTATGACAATCTTGGGATCAAACCAAGAAATCTCTTCCAATGCTGCCATGGAATTTTTAAGAACACTTACTAAGTTGATACCAATTAATAATTTCCGCATTTCTAGCATTAGCCCAAGGCAGAGATGCATTTACCCTGCGCCATCCCGAACTCAGTCGAATTATATTTTCAATCTTATTGAGCGTATCATGTATTTCTTCTTCTTTAGCAGACTTATTAGCGTAGCTCAACAAAATCTCCAAAATCAAATCGATACAGTATGCATCAGTATGTGTTGAGGGGCCAACTTTATTAAAATAGCTCTTTGCCTTAGTAAAACTATAGTATGCATCTGCATGTGATATTGCAGAAATACCTTTTCCAAGATACCCCATTCCCACCTCATATAAGCCATCATCATCAACACTAGTATCCATCACATCAGTCAATCTTTCAAAAATGCTTTCATCCTGGAAAAATGAATAAGATAATCCTAATATTTTAACATAATGAGAAAAGTAATTTTGATCATCAAGTTCATCTTCTTCAAGAAGATAGCCAATTAAATAATGCTTCTTTGCCTTATTATAAGTTGCTATCTGAAACGCAGCTAATAAATACTGGCTTTTCAGAAAAGAGTTTATGTCCTGATCCTTCCTTTGCAGACATTCATTTAAATAGTGATCTATTGGAGCCCCAACCTCCTGTAGTTTTTTATGTGATTTCCTCTGATGCGGTGAAACTTCGTTCGGAATATGTCCTGCTTGAAAAATCTGTGCAGGCATCCAAATTACAGCAGAAATTAACAAAAGGAGATTATCTTCCCCAGCTGGGTATTGGTGCCACAGGATATTACCTGGATCCTTTTTTAAAGGGACAAAAAGGAGACTTTAACGGATTACTTTATGCATCATTATCTATACCTATAACAGACTGGTGGGGAGCAAAACACAAAATGAAAGAGCAGGAATACACAACTCAGATTACTGAAAATAATCGTATGGAGAATATTGAGCTTCTCGGCTTACAGATAGAAAAATCCTGGACCGACCTTAATGAATCCTACGACAAGATTATTCTCTTAAAGGAAACTTTGCAACAGGCAGAAGAAAATGTACGGATGAATAAAAACTCGTACGACAATGGTCTGATTCAGCTTTCTGATCTTTTGAAAGCACAAGCCATAAAAGTTGAAACTGAAGATAAACTGGCAGAAGCTAAAACTCAGTATAAGATTAATGTTACCAACTACCTGCTAGTAACTGGAAGATAAATATTAAAGTTGCAGTTGGTTTTCTTTTAAAAATCAGTTTTAAATATGAATACTGACTGCAATATTTTTAAATAAAAAAATGCTCAAAAACAAAAACGCAGGCTATTGAAGGTGGATTATCATTTTTCCAACGGTGACTGACCATTACAAGGATGGCAAAGATGCCGCTTATTGCTGATCCAAGGTATTCAATGGACGAGGATAAATCCAGAGAAATGGAAAGAAATCTTCGAGAAAATGTAAGTATGACCAATCGAGAGCCGTATCCGCAGGAACATGAGATTGGGTTGTCTAGAAAAAAAGCAATAGAATCCAATTAAAAGAAGGTTAATAAAATTGTGGATACAAAACTAAAATTTAAAAGGTAGTGATATACTTAAATGTACACTTTGTTTTATTGTAAACTTAGCAACGAAAAAGATGAAAAAGATTTCTAAATTTAGCTAAATTCGAAAAAGAAATTCTTAATTTCTCACACCTTAAGTTTCATAAAACGGTGTAAACTAAGCAATTTTGAGTTAATAAAATTTTCTTACTATGAAAAAAATTTACATGCTTTCAGCCTTCTTGTTTTTAAGCAGTCTGAATGCTCAAACTAATCTGAGGGTTCTCACCGGTTGGGGAACAAGGCTTTATGATATCAACAACAATGGAAACGCTGTGCATTCCGGAGGCTATTATAGCTACTCTACAGGTACAAGTACCCCTATAGAGCCTGTTGCCGATGCAACAAACCGGCTGAATAATACAGAAAACATAGCTGGGAGTATGCCTTTTACAGCTGCGGATGGTTCCAGTTTGAGCCAGGCTGCTTACCGCAAAAACGCAACCTGGACAGCTATTGGCTATTTCTCCGGAGACACACCGGGAAACAGCTGGTTTGGAGAAGCAAAAGGAATTTCAGCAAACAGCGTGTACATAACCGGACAAATGACTTCAGGTAATGCGGGGAGCAGTTATCCATTTATTTATAATACCGAAACTAATATACTTACCAAACTTACGGGTGACCTACTGTACACTAACGGCCGCGGGGCTGATGTCAATGATAACGGAGTCGTAGCCGGCTGGATAGACCGGGAAGACCTTTTCGGCGCCGGAACTTTTCGGGTGCCTGCTTATTTTGATCAGAATGGAGGTGCACATTATATAGATTTCAGCAATCCGGAATACGGAGAAGCCAATGATGTGAATAATGCCGGACAGGTGGTTGGCTACAAAGGAAGTAAAGCTTTTATTTATAATATTAACACCAACATGTATCAGGCCTTTGATGCTCCGGCAGGATATACTGATGCTGTATTTGTATCAATATCAGAAAATGGTACCGCTGTAGGATATTGCGGAATGATCGGAGACAGAGAAGTAATTATTTATCACCCTTCTTTAGGAGCCAGTCCCGTATTACTTACTGATCTTTTAACTTCACAAAATGTTCCGATTACTACATTCGATACAAAACTTGGCACCGGAATGGGAATATCGCCGGACGGTAAGTACATTTGCGGATTTGATAATACTATCCCTCCCATATTTGCTGCAGGATGGATCGTCAAATTAGACAATCTGATACTTTCCGCAAGTGATATAAAGAATAATAGTCTCAAATTTAATATTTATCCAAATCCCGTACAGGATATTCTCAATATTTCAAGCGAAAAAATAATAAAAATAATATCCATATACGATGTAAACGGCAAAATGCTGATAAAAGACCAGGCAATTAATAAAATAAATGCTAAAATTGATGTATCTGTACTGAATACGGGTGTATATCTTGGTAGTGCAACCTTGAATGATGGTACTATTAAAACTTTTAAGATTATAAAAAAATAAATATACAACTTCGGAAACAGTAAGCAAATGCTTTCCATTTAACTGTAGTAATTATTCTTTATTACAAAAAACAGCTGATCTCTTTATGGGATAAGCTGTTTTTATTTATTATCAACTACTTTGTTGAGGATATAATCTCGTCCATTCTAAGGCTTCCAAAAACTCCAGACAGTACCATTATAAACAGCTAATTGTTTTTTTATGGTATCATATACTATCATTCCTGCAGAAGGACTGATGATATTCAAATGCGGGCTGGCCACTTTAGGCAAAACCATGGCTTTGTTATCATCGGCCAAAACCAATATTCCTTGCGTAGTATCTGTTCCTCCCAAAGTCTGACTGATACAAACCTTTGCTCCTAGATGCTCTACTCTATCAGTTGCCTGGATATTCAAATCCGAAGTCCCTGTTGTATCAACACTCATATCAAACCATGTATTTACATCTTTTAAATATTTTACTTTATTGTCTGATGTGTCAAAAAGAAGAGTCCCATTTTCAGTTATCCCTGTTTTATCTGTGACATAAGGCAAAAGAAGTCCTTTATTTTCGTTATCTCCGAACTGTAATGAAACAGAGCCATTGCTTACGTTTTCTCTACTTATTCCTATTTGTGCGTGAAAAAATGTACCCATTAGAAACCCTGCTATTGTTATTATATTTTTAAACATTTTAATTTTAATTTTAATTTTAATTTTAATTTTAATTTTAGTGAAAACTTCAGAACCTGAAAATAAAAACATTACTATTCAGGTTCTAAAAAAGTATTATTAATCAGGACATGCTTGTGTGCTGATACAGAACCATGCAAATGTACTTCCCCCATTTTGAGTAGTATACATTTTTAAACATTTATTAGTCGTATCATAAACAAGCATTCCTTCAACAAAATCAACAACCGGGATTCCAACCGGATTTCCAGAGGAGTTGAACTCCATTCTATTAACAACAAAACCTTTCGTTCTTGCCTCTAAAACTAACCAGGCGCCAGTACGAGCTGCCGGCCAATTGTCTGAATTTTGTGTTCCGGCTCTTAGTAATGAAGTCATTCCTACCTTACTGATCAGAGCAGGATTTCCAGCCGTAGCAATAGCTCCGGGTTTATAGCAGGCACCATTGCTACAAACAATAGGAGTGTAACCGTCACCAGGTACCGTTACTACCGATGTTCTTGTATCAATATAGGCAGAATATACCCTCAATGTCTGGTCTCCTAATGAGGCAACACTTCCAATAGAAATTTTCACTTCATCAAACGATAATGTTGTTTGGAAGCCCGGTGTATATATGTTTGGATTGGTACCAAACCATTGTGTGAAGAAAGAAAAATCTATCAAAGCTCCACCACTTCTCTGCTCTCTGAGTACACCATTTAAATATGTACTTACCGTAACATTGGGTAAAAAACCACCGGAAAAAGGAAAGTTCTGTTTGTCCACCGTAAACCCTGCAAATGTGCCCGGCGGCAAAGTCACTTTAGGTATCGCTACAGAGATAGAACCTGTAACACCAGCTGATGCAGGTAAATGTAAAGTTGCATAATCCGCCGGATCCGGGCTTACCGCATTCCAAACATTATCAATACCATATCCTGCTGTAGCTAAACCTTCATATCCCGTGTTAGCATATTCTATTACCGCTGGAATTGTAGGAGAAGTAGTAGTCGAAGGTCCATTTGTCAGCACATATGTACCATCACACTGTAAAACTAACGGACATGTAGTGGTAGAAGTAGGACTGAAGTCTCTTGCTACTACATTGAAGATTCTGATCTCACCAGCAGAAGCACCCGCAAAACGAGTTATCACATAACGTACTTCATCAAATGGAACATGAGCTACTGTTCCTATTATCAAACGTTGAAAACCTCCTGAAACCGCAGCAGTACTTAATCCACCGGCAAGCTGGGTACCTGTACTGGTCTGTACCAGAGTACCGTCTTTGTATAATTCTATATTATTTGTTTCAAAAGCACTAGCCTGCGCTATATCTAATGTTGCAATGTCAAATCCTACATATGTATCTTTAGGGAAATCACCAAAACCATTTGCCACACTGAAACCTAATCCTGAGCCCGCACCCGCACCAAGTTGCATCGTTGCATAACTGTTCGGATCCGCATCTATGGCATTCTGAGAAAGACTGATAGAACTATTGCCATCCACGAAAGCAGTTACTCCTGTTCTTGCCCCGTTCACATACAATGGATACTTAGGAACACTTATATTCTCTATTCCATCACATTTGATGACAGGCGTAGCACAGAATCTCTGAATTACAGCCGAGTAAATTTCTAAAACACCTGCATTAGCACTTAAAGCTTTGTTTATGGTAAGTTTAACACCGGTAAATGGCTGACTGGAAGCAAACCCCAATATCTGACGATTGCCCGTTCCGTTCAGAACAGAGGTATGTAAACCGAAGAAACTGGAATTCATTACCGCAGAGTCTGCAACACTTCCATCTGCTTTTAATGTCAAAATCGTAATTGTGCTTCCCGCCAATTCTGCTGCTGCAAGTGTAGGGAATGATACTTCAAAACCAGCAAAAGTACCGGCAGGATACAGTTCATAATTGACATCTCCCGGAACACCAATACCTTTACTACCGTCCTGTACAGCTACCGAAGCATTGATTACAGCTCCTGCCGCAGTATATAATTTAGCTGGCTGGCCAGTGCTGCTCACAATATTGTTCAAATCTTCAAAATAAGTATTTCCTGTTGCAAGACCTTCTACGCCAGTATTTGCAGCATCTATGAATACAGGATAAGCCGGTCTTTTGAGATCTGTAGATGTATTACAAGTCTGGGCTGCTGAAGGGCAAAACTTTTCTATCACCGCACGGTAAACTTTTGTGCTGGAGCCAGCCGATGCACCTACCAGTAATTCTACTGTAATTCTTATCTCATCAAAATCTTTAGTGGTTCTCATCCCAATAATGTACTTCCCGTTATTGGGTGTAAATAGACTTCCCGATGCTACATTAAGGGTATTGTAAGTATCCTGAATAACTCCTTCTTTATAAGTACTGATGATAAAATTTTTAGCCGCACTTGCTGTCGCAAAGCTATCGTCCTGAATTTCAAAACCGGCAAAAGTACCTTTAGGATAACCATATTTAATATGACCTGGGTCACTGGCATCCAACACCTGCCGCGAAATAACCGAAATACCATAGTTGGAATATAATGATGCACCTGTGGCAGCACCTATTTCTGCATAATTGTTCAAATCAGTATCTATCACATTTTGTACGTTATTGATGCCTGGATTTCCGAGAGAAGCTGTAAGTACACTAGTACCAATAGCTTTTGCATAGACAGGGTGGTTTTGTACACCCCCCGGGGTAAGCTCTCCTGAAATAAGGCTTACCGGCGCACCGCAGGTAATGTTTGCATCACAAAAACGCTGCACAATAGGATAATAGATTTCGAGCAGGCCTAAAGCTGCAGATAAGTTCAAAGAGATTTCAAATTCAATGGAATCGAAAGGAAGCGAAGATACAGCACCCACAGTCAAGAGACTTCCGCTGGCCGAGGCACTTAGAAACTCTTGACTCACTACATCCGGCCCTTGTTGGGAACCATTTAAATAAAATCTGAGTGTTTTTGTTACATTCAACCCTCCGGATATGGCATTCAACTGGTAAACACCACCGCCAAAAGTACCTGCAGGATATACCACACCCTCATCTTTTAATCTACCGGAATACACAGCCAGACCCGCACTAATAAAAGGAATTGTACCATGTGTATTGGGTTTCTCATCTTCTAGGGCAGGGGCCAACCCCGGCCATAGAGTTGCCGGAACAACAATAGGAACAGGAGAAGGCGGTACAAATACAACAGCCGCCCCAGAACCTGTTACCCCTTTACCTGTAAGCGGTATCTGGGCATTACAAGTGACAACCTTCTCTCCTGTCGTATCAAAACCACCACCGGTACGGGTGTAACGCTGCAAATACACATAATTAATACCAAGAGTTGCAGTGGCAGTACCACCTACATTGGTTACCCGCCCATTTTGTATTACACGCACCTCATCAAAAGGTTTATGTACATAAAAACCAACATCCATAGAAGAGTCTCCCAGTGTCCAATTTTGAGCAGGAGAAGTTTCTTGCACAACACCTCCAAGGTATGTTATAATAATGACATTGTTGATACCGGTAAGACCAATTGTCGGGGTAAAACCTCCTGTAATAGCTCTGTTTGCCACTACACCAATTCTATACCCTGTAAATGGACTTGTTCCATAAGTTTTACCATCGCTTAGTTTTACTGTCGACGTTATGTCTGTACCCAAAGTTGAAGCAACAGAATGTGATGAAAAGCCAGAATTGCTTGTGTTTGAATCAGTAATTTGAGAAAGCGTAGTCCCCCAATTACCAACAACTGCCACAGCAGTTACTGTCCCAAAAATAGTGGTTCCACCACCGCCGCCTGTACGCCAGGCAACTTTGGTGTCGTCATTAGTAGGAGTTACCGCAGCATCTTGAGAAAATACGGTTATACTTCCTGCTAAAGCTATCAGCATCATAAGATGCTTGCAAAAGGTATTTCCTTTTTGCTTCAATTGATTAAGATTCAGCATATTTTTAGTTTTTAGTTTTTATCTAACATTCTTAATTGATTATTATTTATGATTTGGAGATGAGCTACGCTGAACCACTATGAAAGTTTTTCTTTCGTATGCTCTGTTCTAAAAGACCAATCCATTTTTTATTAAATAATCTTTTTTTTGGGGAGAGAATACATTTGTAAGTCCACAAAATATTGTAAAATTTATAGCTTAAATTTTGGAAAAGAAAAGAAGATAAGTGAGAATTACTGAAAAAGACACAATAATATCATCAAAAAAACCCATGTGCAAATTTTAAAAAATAACTGATTATCAATTAATTAATAAAAAAATAATTTAAAGGATATTTTAAGTACCTTAAATAATAACTAAAAACTAGATCCACATCGTAATGGTATACTTTACAAACAGAGATCCCAACTTATGCCAGGATTATTTTATACATATTTGAGATGAAAGGGCTGATTTAAAAAATTTAATTCTTCTTTTATTTATTGATAATACTCTTCCATAAGGCTTTTCCGTTCCTGTGTTTCCAGATCAATATAATCGAATTTCTTATACTGACAGAAAGATCCCATATCCTTATCTCCATTGATAAAAACAGCACCCACCAAAACAACATATTTACAAGGATAATTGGTTTCTTTCACCAACACCTCTATTCTTTCATCAATAGCTTCATACATAACCTCCGTAGCCTCAAATATTTGATTTTCTGCATTCAGGATCCGGTCTTTCTGATGAAGGAAAATCTGCTCAATGATATTCATCTGAAAGTCCAGTGAAGTAACATTTCCTTCAATGATCCGTCCCGCAGAGAGTTTTCCCAATGCTCCTTTAGCAGCTCCACAACACGCCGAGTTACACTCTGCCCTATTCTGCCTATTTCCCCTATAGTACCATCTTTTGTAACGCCGATATGTGGTGCATAAATATGATTACCGCACCATCTTCCGGAACATGATGTGCAAAGGCATTCATTCCCGTGATTCCGGCAAAGGAAAACCGTCAAGCCCTCCCAAATGGAACGGTCCCAGCATTTCATAAGCTCTTGGTGGGTATTGTATAGCATTTACATCGTCGCAGCACATACTGTCTGCGTGCATTAATTGGTTTGGTTTTAAGCCAATATACTTTTCAATTGTGTCTAATAGCCGGTTAACAGTATCAATAGAAGTTAACGCCTTGGGATACCATTTTCTAACGGTTCCTAAATGTTCCATAATTTGCTTGTATTTTTATTTACATTAAAATATTATTCTGTGCGACAATTGCCGGTGGCAAATCTTTTTCGCCCAACATTTCACGAAGGTCAATTTCTATATTCCTGCTTATCTGTGTTATAGGAATATCGTTGGCATTTCCTTCAAATGGGTTTTCCGTACTTTCTCCGATCTGCTCCAGAACTAAAAATACCCATCCCAGCAATACACTAAAGGGAATAACAAGCCAAATGATGTTTTCCCCGAATTTTTCCGTCAACTTGGAGAATTCGCCTATGAAACCTAAGGGCATTAACAGGCATAAGGCATTGGTAAAATACAAATTGATGCTCGAAAACTGCCTTGGATAGAGAAAGTTTTTAATACGCTCACATTTCCCCTGTTGGTCATATAGTTCTTTTAGCTGATTTTCCAGAGCAACATAATTGTAGGCCGATATTTTATCTTCTTCATTCAGTTTTTTTTAACTGAGAAGATTGTAAGGCTACAATTTGCATTGCCCGGTTTTTTGTTGATAAAATGTGTTGGCGCTCTTCTTCACTGAGAAGTCCCGTCAGTTCTTCATCCAGACTACTTTCCCATTCCGGGACTTTGTAATATTGAAGATATTCGCGGTTGTAGCTTTTTATTTTTATGTTTTCCCAGCTTTTAATTTCTCTAAGCTGAAAACGTAATGCTGTAAGCCACGCAAAATGACGGTAAATAATCTCCTGATGCAGTTGTTTTTAAAGAACTTTGTCCTCTGAACGGATAAAATCTTTTATCATAATTCCAAAAGCACGGCTGTTATTGATAATAGCAGCATAAATCTGTCTCGCTTCCCAGGTCCGGGTATAGGTCTGGGTATTTTTGAATCCGGAAATGAATGCTGTCGCTGTTCCCAACAAAGCCACCGGAACCCACGGAATCGCCAGCCACTTCCAATCAAGAAAATAAAACAGTATCGTCGGAATTATACTTAATATTAACATTTTATAAATTTTGACCCTTGTCCAGGGAATAAAATGCCTGAGTTTGTAATGCGAACTTATATTCATATTGATTTAATTTTTTGAGGAAAATTTGCTGATAAGAATACCAACCAGAACTACTGTATAAAACTGTCCTAGAATGCCAATAAAAGCAGCAATTAATTTGGTAGTATGTGTACCTGGTGTAATATCGCCAAAGCCGATGCTGGTAAAGGTTATAGAGCAAAAATATACCAGATCAATAAAAATACTTGCTGATGATGAAGTATCTACACCCTTAAAAGACAATGGGTTATAATACTCAAACGACTGTAATAAAAAAACTGAGATTTCAATTAATAAAAAATAGCCGCACACCGATGCTGAAATAATATCGCTATTAATGTACCCTGGTTTTATTAAGAACTTTAGCAATTCTGAAAACAGGAACGCAAAGAAAATCACATAATTGATATTGAGAAAAGTGAAATACCAGGATATATCTTTGCAAAACGGAATCCCAATGGGCAACAGTAAAACAACTACGAAATGGATATTTCTAAACCAATGCCTCCAACTATGTTTGCCTGTAAACATAAAAATACTTCCTACTCCCAGTATCAGCATATTTAGCGGCCAGACAACCCTAGTATAAAAATCAAGGTCGGTTAAAAAATGCCTATAAACAGGTGCTGTGCAAGTGCAAAGAGCAAAAACTCGTACTTGTATTTTTGCAAAGCAGCAATGGTTTTATTTACTTCATTCATTAGGTTTTAAGAGCTTTTTCATCAATGCACAGTTCCTTTAGTCACAGAAATTTTCCTGATAAATTAGCCTTACAAAATACATCTATTCTGGCCCTTCTACAATACAGAAGTGCGCTTCTTACTTTCTTCAGCAGAGAACGTGGGATTCAACACCTTCACACCAAACCCATTTAATGTTGTTTTTCAGATATTTATAAAATTTACTGCAATATATAGCAATAAATTCGAAACTGTGTTTTCTATGCCTTCATTTGATTAAAAAAAAGGGGTTCGAGGGTTCGAATCCCATTCCGCCAAGACATAAAAAACGCAGTTTGGAGCGCATAAACAAAGATTGTGGCAAAATCGTGGCAAAGCGATTATACAACAGTTGGAAAACAGCGCTAACAGGGTTAAAAACAAAATAAGTTCGAATCCCTCCCTCTCTAACACCTACAATGTTCAATATTTTCATTACATAATCATTTGATAATGAAATAGAACAGATCTGCTAAATCACTTGTTTAAAGGTATTTCAATGAATAAGTTATTGAATGTACTTTACCTAAGTGGTCTAATATGAAATCCTTGAATGTTATTATCATCTTCAAGTCCACAATCCAGAAAAATAGTCTCCCATTCTTTATTCTCATCATAGAAATTCAGTTCACAATATTCTTGGCAACAAATGGTTAAATCAAATATACTTGTCATCGTAATAACCGCTAAAGGAAATAGAATTTCTTCACTTATTTCCCAAGCTAAATCAATCCAATTAATATTTTTATTGGATTGATCAATAAACTTTTGGAACATTTTTCGTATCTCAGTTTTTCTTTTTTCAATACTTTCATTTGGTTTTATCAACACTCCTGCCCTTTTAAAATTATCATTAAGACAAATCTCAAATTCGTCAGACATCTTAGAAAGAAAGTTATGCTTACCAATATTTTCATCATATATTTCACTCCACATGGCTACTTCAGTCAACTCCATTATGTCTAAATATCTTTTGTTTTTAATAATTTCCTCAAGCAACAAAGATCTTCCAGTATAAGTATCCATTTCATAGATTAAATTTTCAGTATGAAAATGTAGCATGTAACCTATAATTTCAACTTTATAATCTTTCTGTTGTAACACTGTATACTTTTCAAATGCTTGGATATACTTATCATATCTATCCAATCCAAATTTATCTGCATAAAAATTAAAGACATTCCTGGAAATTCCATCAATCCCAGAATCATGCAATAAATGCAAAGCTTCTTCTTTTAAGACTTTTAAAACCGAATTTTTTCTGGATTTTTGTAACTCAACAGACCTACTGAAGAGATGTATTTTAAAATTTTTTAAGGTAAAAAAATGAGGATCCAAATTACATAATTTATCACTTCTATAATCCCAAATTTTAGGATCAATACTATATTTCATGTTAAAGCTTACTTTAATATCTTCATCAATAAGCTGGCAATATAGATTTTCATTATTTTCCAAATTTAAATAATACTTAATAATCATAGTCGAAATTCAATAATGTTAAACAAATAATTACATCGTGTTAAAGAAGATATGCACGAAAACTCATATTTTCTTTAATTTTTAGTGAATTTATTCTGTTTGACTTTCAGTTCTTTATCGAAAGTAGCATATATCCTTCTTTTTCCTTTGGTTTCCTAATTACTGAAGCTTAATTATCTTTAAAGCATTTGGATCCGTAAATATTATATTTCAAATTCATTGTATAATAAACTTCATTAACATTAATAACCTACATAAACAACTATTAATCAATTAAATAAAAACATCGTCATATATTTGACACAAATATTAAAAATGGAAATATCATTATTAACAAAAGAAGACTTACAAGAATTTAAAATCCAACTATTGCTTGATATAGAAAGAATATTAGATGAAAAAATACAACATTCTGGATCTACACCTAAGGATATAGATCCAGAATGGATAAGAAGTAAGTCTGTAAGAGCTTTTATGAATATTTCTCCAGCTACCCTCCAAAATCTTAGGGTAACAGGAAAGGTCAAATTTAAAAAGGTTTTAGGATCATATTATTACAATCTAAGTGATTTAAAGAAATTATTTGAAAATGAAAAAAGATAATACAATCAATTGGATCAATTATTTAATTCAAATTACAGCAGACGAAAGACTCACTGTATGGCATATTGCATTATTGCTTGCAATCATCAAAATTGCTTATATTCAAAATGATAAAGAAATTATATTCGTTAGCAGAAGCAAACTGATGTTTCAATCACATATCAAAACAACCCCTACCTATCACAAGTATTTTAAGGAACTTCAAGAGTTTGGTTATATAAAATATACTCCATCCTATCATCCAGCTTACAAAAGCACTATTGCTTTTTTAAACTTCAAAATTATCTATTAATACATTTAAAATTCGATCAATATCAGCAAGAAATTGATTCGAAGATAATCCTGCAAAGTTCGCATGACAGGATTTATATAAAACTTTTTAATTCCACCTTAGATCGTATTTTTTTGTTGGGCGTCACCTACGCTCAGGCTTTTCACTCCAATCTTTTGCAATAACAAACAAGTCAAATAAAGGAAGTTTGAAAATACTTAAAATTCTGAATTAAAATCTTTTGTCAAATCTCTTAAATAGAGTAACTTTGATTCAGTTATTATCAGTTTGTTTGAGAATGGCGGTCAAATGTCCCCTGAAATACTTAAATTCCTATATATTAAGCTGGTTCATATTCTGTATCGGTAAGTAAAAAATATAAATAACACAAACCTAAACAAACCAAAGCCTTAATTATTAGGCTTTTACACAACATCAGTATTATTGACGATTTTAACACTTTTGACTGATTTTATAATTATTTGTCCCCCTATTGTTCCCTGAACCGTAAATTTTTTGCATACTAACAATTCGGGGAAATTACTTCGCTTAAGGTATCTTATTGTACCTTAATGTATCCTAACGTATCTTATTGTATCTAAAATCCTGTTTTGGGGTTTCCTCAGAAAATCGATTACATTTATCTCAAACTTTTGATAATAGATAGTGCTAATGCCATTTTTTTTTATCCAAATTCTTAGCAATTTCCAAGGCTCTTTGATTGATTTCACCTACAGATTTTTTTCTTCCTTCTGAGATCCATGCGACTAACTCAGATTTAGAAAAATGAAGTCGATTGCCTTTTTTGAAACACGGTATTTCCCTGAGCGATACTTTAGAATAGAGAGTTGGTAACGATAGCTTAAGAATTTCACACGCTTCTTTAGCTCCAATGAAATCATCTTGTGCTGATTCTGGATTTGTACGTTTATGTAAGCATGTCTCAATATTTTGTAATCTCAACTCAATATTTGCTAAAACATTAAGTATTTGTTCAAATGAATATGTCTTCATGTTTTTTTTACAAAAATAAATGGGTGTACTTGGCTAGTACCCCATCATGTTATTTGGAACCTAAATTTTCCTAAAGTTTCCTTTTGATTAGCTCATCTTTTAAGGAGTTGAATTAAGTAGGATGTTTTGTCCGATATTAAATGTATTTAGCTTGATTTTTTCTGAGGCTTCCTTTTTAAGACTGTCGACAATTTTTGCATAGATTTCTGTTGTTTTGATGCTCTTGTGACCAAGTAATTTTGAGACCGTATAAATAGATGTTCCAGCAGCTAATTGTAGTGTAGCAAATGTATGTCTGAATCCGTGAAAAGTAAAATGCTTATCAATTTTTGCGCTGATGAGCCATTTTTTCAACTCCTTTACAGTATGATCGTACTTCAGGCCATTAAAGACTTTTTCATCAGGATCACAAGGATTTCCGAGTAATTGAATCGTTTGATCTGAAACCGGAAAATACTCTGCATTTTCAGTTTTCTCCTGGTTATAAAGAATATAAAAGTTCCCGGGACTTCCATGAATTTCTTTCCAGAGGAGTGTGGATACATCTGAGTAACGAAAGCCTGTCATAGCTGAGAATAATCCCGCTTTCTTTACTATCGGATTATCACAAGGAGCATCTGCCATTCTTTCCAATTCTTCCATGAATAAAAAAGGTCGATGTGTTTCTTGCGGTGTTATGCTCTCAACTATATCACCTAGGTTAATTGGTAGAAATCGTTTTTTAAAAGCTGATTCAAGTGTTAACCTAAATCTGCCAAAATAAGCTACAGCAGTATTTTTTCCAATCTTACGCTTTGCCCTTCCAATGCCTGGAGATGAAAGTAAATAGTCAGCAAATTCCTCCGCTACCGTTTCATTTAATTCAGTAAAGGGAAGCTGTTCACCAAAACAAGCTTTAAAGTATCTAACTGACATAATCCAATTATAGCAACCTTTTCTCTTTGCAGCTTCCTCTTCAAAAAAATCTATAAAATTAGACTTCATTTTTGCATCAGAAACAAAATCAAAACGCCTGTTTTGTAAGTCAATCTGCCGCTGCGCTCTTATATATTCAGCAAGTGCCATTGTTTCCTGATTATAATTTTTCTCTACTTCGGTTTTTGGACGCTTGTATATATGTAGTTCTAAATAATGTTTCCTCTTCATTTTACCAGTATCAGGATTATAAATAGGAGGATATATATCTAAGTATAAAGATTGTTTACCATTTGAGATATTCTTCTTTCTTAATTTTACTTGTGACATGTTGTATTTTTTAACAGTTAAATTGGAGTATTTAGATCACCTCATCATTCAGTAGTGTTCTGAATAGCCAAAGCTTTCTTTTAAATGCCTATAGAAAGGCTTGATTATTCCTAGCCGCAATATTGATGCGATTGAATTTTATTCAGGATCGGTTGAATAACGCGTTTGGGAACATATACGAATTTTCCTTTCTGAAATTTTGGAATTTCGTGACGTCGGATTAAGCTTTGTAAACTAGTTTCTGATATGTTATATTCCGACTGGATCTGGCCGATAGTAAAGCAGTCCTTTAAAGGCGTTTCTTCAATCGACTTATTAATTGGAAGTTCTTGCGAAGGATTCTTTATTGTCTGAGAAGTTTCAAAAAGAGCGTCTATATCTTTCTTTAAAATCCTAGTTTTACGTTGTGATAGATTAATTGAAGGGAGTCTTTTGGACTTGACCATCAAATAAATTGTTCGAGAGTCGCATTTTAAGAGTACTGCGGCTTCTTTAACTGTTAAATAATCTAAAGTTTTTAAAGCAAAATATGAATTGAGATCAGATTTAGGTTTTATTGATTCTTTTTGTATGGCGAGCTGTTTCTCACTTGAATTGATCTTTTCCTCTCTAACTTTTACTTTATAGGCTTTTTTAGCACAGTTATCCCCACAATATTTAGTAACCGTGGTTCTAGCAATAAATTCTTGCCCGCAGTGTTGGCAGATTTTTTTGATTTTAATGTTTGAACTCATAATATTTATTTTAGAGGAGTTCAAACTTCACTTTAGATGCAATAAGGTACATTAAGGTACATTAAGGTACATTAAGGTACAATAAGATACGTTAAGCGAAGTAATCTCTCCCTCGTTTCAAAAAATAAATTATTATCAGTTTGAGGGACAAATGGGGGACAACAAATAAAAAAACAAACCAAAATAACAATAACCAATACAAAACTGAAAGTTTCGTAATTAGTTAATTATTAGATATTTGGTTTGTTTGAGTTTGTTTTACCTATCGTATTTATTTGCCGATACAAAACTTAGAAAAAATATTCCCCAGCACCTCATCATTCGTCACTTCACCTGAAATTTCACCAAGATGCTCCAAAGCATTTCTAAGTTCATAGGCCAGCAGTTCTGTGGAGATCTGGAAAGAAATGGCTTCTTTTACTTTATGGGTAGCCTCCAAAGATTTCCGAAGGGCTTCAAAGTGTCTTTGGTTGGTAATCACTACATTATTTTCCTGAGGCTTTAACTGTTCTACGTAGGAAGACAGTTCATTTTTAAGGTCCTGGATGTTTTGGTTTTCTACGGCGGATATTCTGATAAAATCAAAATCCTGGGCAATTTTATTTCTGAAAATATCTTCTACAGCTTCATATTTCGGAGGCAGGACTTCATCAATTTTTGTGGCACAGATAATCAGTTTCAGATCGTCTCGCTGCAGAGATTTTATCATTTCAATATCTTCGGAATAATCTTCTGTAGCAGCATCTGCGAGATATACGAGAATATTGGCATTTTCTACTTTTTCTTTAGCCTTCTTTACTCCGATAGCTTCGATCTCATCAACAGTTTCACGAAGTCCGGCCGTGTCAATCAGACGGAATGCGTGGCCTTTAATATGCAGCACTTCTTCAATGGTATCTCTTGTAGTTCCGGCAATATTACTGACGATGGCTCTTTCTTCTTTCAGTAAAGCATTTAACAGCGTAGATTTTCCGGCGTTAGGCTTTCCGATGATGGCAACTGCTGTTCCGTTTTTGATGGCATTTCCATACTGGAAACTTTCAATAAGAGAATCTAGCTTCAATTCGATCTTATCCAGCAGTCCGTTAAGAGCTGATCTGTCTGCAAATTCTACATCTTCTTCAGCAAAATCCAGCTCAAGTTCAATCAGGGAAACAAAATTCAGAAGATCTGCTCTTAATATTGATATTTCATTAGTAATTCCTCCTTTCAGCTGGTTGATGGCTACTTTTCGGGAAGCTTCATTTTCAGATGCAATAACATCTGCAATGGCTTCCGCCTGAGAAAGATCTATTCTTCCGTTTATAAAGGCGCGAAGGGTAAACTCTCCTGCTTTGGCCATTCTTGCCCCATTTTTAGTAAGGGTTTCAAGAATACGTTTTCCGATATGCGGTGAGCCGTGGAAAGCTATTTCCACAGAATTTTCCGTAGTAAAACTTTTCGGAGCCAGAAAAATAGAAAGCATCACTTCATCAATAGCTTCTTCACCGTCCATAAAATACCCGTAGTGGATGGTATGGGATTTTTGCTTTTCCAGTTTTTTGCCCGGAAAGCTCTTCTGGACAACCGGTAAAGCATCATTCCCTGAAACCCTGATAATCCCTAAAGCTCCTACTCCATTGGCTGTAGCCAGTGCGCAAATCGTATCGTTATTCATGGTGCAAATTTACGTTTTTTCAGGCTAATTTCTGATGGAGTATTTTATACAGATTGTCTATGACTTTGATTGGAACTATTGAAATTTTAAAATCATTGCGAGGATCAAATTGACAAGGTAATTTCATTTTAAAATGGGAATGTTTTCATTTTCCTGAAATTTAGATTACACAGGTATTTTACTTCTGCCGCCTTCCTGATTCTCTTACTTTCTGAAGCCACCCGTCACGCTGTGCTTCGGTAGAATTTCGTATGATCCCTATATAAGTTACCTTCACCGGTTTTACACCGCAAAACTCCAGCGTTGACTTTTTAAGCTGATTAATACTTGGCCTTCCATAAAAAAGCCGGTAATACCATCCCGGCTGATCAAGTGTGGTAATAATATGGGCTGTTTTTCCTTTCAGCAGCTTATCCCACCAAACTGAATTTTCTCTGTAGCGGTAGGCAAATCCGGGAAGAAAAAGTCTGTCAATAAAACCTTTCATCAAAGCAGGCAGGCCGCCCCACCATACCGGATGGATCCAGACCAGATGATCTGCCCACTGTATAATTTCCCAGGCTTTCAGCAAATCAGGTTCCAGTTCCATTCTTTTCTGATATCCAAAGTGAAGAGCAGGATCAAATTCCAGTTCGGCGATTACGATTTCTCTGACTTCAGCTCCTGACTGCTCAGCACCTTTTCTGTAAGCTTCTGCCATTCCAAAATTGAAGGAATTCTTATTGGGATGCCCGTTGATAATGGCTATTTTTTTCATCTTGATGTTTTGATATTGATGGATTCATAAGCTTTAAGCTTTTCCAGAAGCAATGATGGCTGATGCAGCTGATGGCTGAAATAAGTATTATTTTCATGAAAATTCTTCAACAGCTCTTCTGTATGAAGCACCGCAGAAAGCGCCGTTAATTCTGCCTGCCCTTTTCTGCTTTGCAGGCTTAATTTTTCAGTCCCTGATTTAGTTTTTATAATAATTTCAAATACACTCTGATCGCCATTTCCACTTGATCCGAAAATCATTTTCCGTTCTTTAAGTGATAAAATATTAAAAACTCTCACCTTTTGAAATGCACCTAAAAGCCATGTAATAAACTTTGAGTTATAAGTCATCTTTACACTGACATCAGGTATTTTTTCTATCTGATTGAGAATATATAAATCCGGCACATCAAAGTTATAGGCTTCTCTTTTTCCTATTCCAAACGAAAAATTAAAATCTTCGGAATCTAAAAAATGTTTTATCGGAACCTGTCTGTTATTTTCATATCGTATAAAAGGTTTCGCCACATTTTCGGCCATAAAATGTGCCGAACTTTCTCCTGCAAGATCTTTCACGGAATAATACACAAAAAACTTCACTTCCTGAATATCGTTTGTATTGCCTGAAAGTGTTTTTACCAATCCGTTGACAATACCTCCCATCCATCCGGAGCTGAAGACAATCCTGCTCTGTACATTTCTGTCTTTAGCAATTGCATATGCTTTGACAAGGTCGGGGGTCAGTTTGGTGATATCCAGGTAATCTATTTTATTTTCGATGGCAAAACGGAGAATATGATCCTCTTTATCATTCACAGAAAGAATAACCAGATCTATTTTTTTTTTCCAGAATCACCTGAAAAGTCCCGGGATCCGTAACATCAATTTTAAGATGATTGCCTGTTCCTCCTTTTCGGCCGCCAATGAAAATATTGATCTGTGGGTTTCTAGACTTTAAAATCCGGATAATTGTTTTACCTACAAGGCCGTTTCCTCCAACGACCAGAATATTGTGCTCCATATTATTTTTTTGACAAAATTATAGAGCTGTGATGCTATGGCGTAGGACAAATGTCTAAAAATTACATGACCGTTTCTTTTCTGATCCTGCTGAGGTGTCTCTGTGTAATTCCTAAGTAAGATGCCAGATACTGGAGGGGAATTTTCTGAACATAATCGGGCTGATTGCCTAGCAGCGTCTCATACCGCTGTGCTGCACTGTCTCTTTGAAGCTGAAAAAATCGTTTCTCAAGCTCAAGATATTCCTGTTCAGCTATCATCTTTAAAAATTTTGTCCAGTTGAGATCATCTTTTATCAGATCATCTATTGCCTCTTTTTTTAAGACCAGCAAATCGGCATCGGTAATAGCCTGCATATTTTCTCTGCTCGGACAATCCGAAATAAATGAGGAATAACTTGCCATCAGCTGATTGGGGAATCTGAAACAGTAGGTCATATCCTTCCCACTATCCGAAATATAATAGGAACGGAAAATTCCTGAGATAATAAATGCTATTTCCCTGCATTTGTCGTCTTCCTGCACAAAAAAATCATTTTTATGCACTTTTCTGGTTTCAAAAAGCTGTAAGAAATCTCTGATCTCACGGTCTGAGAATATATTAAAGCTCCGGAAATAGTTTTCTATCATATTTTCAATTGCACTTGGAAACCTGAGGTTTTCTTTTAGTATGTTTCAGCGAAATTAAACAAAATACTAGGCCATTGCAAACATTAAACTCTCCTGATGTTAGTAAAAAATATATTATTGCAGGCTTTTCACTAAATCAGTTGAATTTATAAAATTCTTTACTAAAAATTGATAATTATTGGCGGCAAAAAAATAAAACCACTTCAGAACGAAATGGTTTTACCTGCTTTGAATTTACTAAGTATATGAAGATATGAAATGATGTATTTTTATTGAGACAAAGATAGATGGTCCCGCAAGATGTTCTGTCAGGGGAATCCCTAAAATTATATCCGTGAAAATACGGTTGTATTTAATGAAAAAAGCCCTGCAGAGAAATCCGCAGGGCTTCAAAATTTATCTAACAATTATTAATGTTCAAAGTATAGAAGCTCAATGTTTAGGTTCAAAATTAACTATTAAGCATTGACTATTCAAAATTCCAATTCACATTCACCTATTAAAGTGGGCTCACCAACTCAAGGAACCATGTTTTAACATCTCCTTCAAGGTAAGGGCCTATTTTTTCTTCACATGTTCTGTGATAGTTATTCAGCCATGTAATTTCTTCTTCTGAAAGGATTTCTTTTACAATGGTATCCTTAAAGAACGGGCAGAAGGTAAGAGTTTCAAACTCATAGAACGTTCCGTGAATTGTTTTTTCCGCTTCTTTTACAGCGATCAGGTTTTCGTGTCGGATTCCGTATTCTCCTTCAAGATAATATCCCGGCTCATTGGAACATACCATTCCCGGTAGAAGATCCTGCGGGTTCATATCTTTTCTTATGCTCTGAGGACCTTCATGAACGTTCATGAAACTTCCTACTCCATGGCCTGTTCCATGATTGAAGTCCTTCCCTTCCATCCAAAGCGGAAGCCTTGCAATGGCATCAAGGTGAACACCTTTTGTTCCTTTCGGAAACTTCACCATTGATAAACGGATCATCCCCTGGAGTACCAGGGTGGAATTTCTTTTGAACTCCTCGGAAACAGCTCCTAAAGCCAAGGTTCTTGTAATATCGGTCGTCCCTTCCAGATACTGCCCTCCTGAATCTACCAGGATACTTGCATCATTCGTAACCTCTTTACTTCCTTCATTTTTTGCCGAATAGTGCATGATCGCTCCGTTATCCTTATATCCAACAATGCTGCCGAAGCTTTCTCCCACGAAGTTTTCTCCTTCTGCACGGAAGCCTCTCAGTTTTTCACCGATAGAATATTCGTTCATATGTTCTTTTCCTGCATTATGGGTCAGCCAGTAAAGGAATTTTACCATGGCAACACCGTCTCTTACCATTACTTTTCTGAATCCTTCCAGCTCGGTTTCGTTTTTCTGAGCTTTCATCAGGTTACCGGGAACCGGAGCTTTTATAAACTGGTTGCTTTCTTTTAAAGTTTCAATGATCATCTGGTTGCTGTTTGGTGAAACCAGGATTTTTTCATTTTTGAAGGCTTTCAGGTAGTTATAAAACTCGTCATAAGGCATCATTTTCACAAAGGAATCATCCATCTGTTTTCTTGCCTCCACATCCATTTTTTCAAGATCCGTGAACAGCACTGCATCATTTTTGGTAATGACAACATATCCTAAAAATACAGGATTGCTCTGTACATCGCTCCCTCTTAAATTCAGTGTCCAGGCGACATCGTCAAGACTGGAAATAACATGAACGGTAGCTTCCTGGTCTTCCATTTTCTGACGGATGGCTCCCAGCTTATCTGTCACAGATTTCCCTGCTCTCTCTACAGGATGTATGAAAATAGGATTTTTTGAAGGGTTGCCTCTGTCTTTCCAGATCTCCTTTAATAGAGGAAGATCTGTTAAAGTTATATTTTTGGGCTGTAATTTTTGTGAAAGCAGTTCCCAATTCGCATTTGAAGTGGCAACAGCATTAACGGCTACTTTTCCGCCTGTAGGAATCTGGGAAATAATCCAGTCAATATAATTGGGTGTTCCTTCCATTCCGTCTTTGAAAAGATCTATTCCTGAACCTTCCAGCTCAATGGCAGCCTGAGTAAAGTATCTTCCGTCTGTCCAAAGCCCTGCTTTGTCTTTTGTAATTACCACAAAACCTGCAGAACCTAAAAATCCCGACAGCCAAGCTCTTTCCTGCCATTCTTCAGGCAAATATTCACTCATATGCGGATCTGCAGAATATATTATAAATGCATCAACATTATTTTTTTGCATTTCTTCACGAAGTGCAGCCACTTTTTCCTTTGAAGTCATTCTTTTCTTTTTTAAACACCGAAAGTTACGAAAAAATTGAAGTTTAGAAATGAATTCTGCTCTGTATTTTCGTTAATAATCTGTTATTTTCTTCCATATCCATTCAATCCTTAATAATGGTTTTTATTTTGCATTCTTTACTGTTGATGAACTTTATTGTTTCAATTAACCGTTGTTGCTGATCTTACAAAATGTTAAATGCATTTCTGGCTAAATACGTTTTGCATCTTTATGAATCCTCAACCATATTTGTACTTACGTACCACAAAAACAACATTATTATTAAACATATAAAGTTTTGGAGAGATTATTGCTACTATTTATGATATGAGAGAGCAGAATTATAAAAATCACAGGAAATTTTATCCTCCCCATCATTTTATTTATCTTCCGCTACTGATCGTGCTGGAAATTATTGGAATTTATAAAATCTGGGATGATCCTGAAAATAAGCTGATTTGGATATTATTTTCAATTGTGATATTTCTGCTTTTCTACCTGGCCTTCATGACTAGACAGCATTATGCGCTCGGACTTCAGAACCGGCTGGTAATGCTTGAATTTAAGCAGCGGTATTTTGAAATTTTCGGACAGAGGTCTGATGAAACGGCAGATAAGCTGAGATTTGATCAAATTGCAGCATTAAGGTTTACCTATGATGATGAATTCAGGGAACTTCTGTACCGGGCACTTCACGAAAATATATCCGGAGACGAAATCAAGCGTTCTATTAAGAACTGGAAAGCCGACCGCCATAGAATCTGATTTTAACACCAAAATATTATATCATGAAAAAGTTAACTTTATACAGTATGATCGTATTCACATTGCTAACGTTAACAAGCTGTGAAGCAATTGAAACTATTTTTAAGGCTGGAATGTGGTGGGGAATTATCCTGGTCGTTGCAGTGGTAGTAATCCTTTTTCTGATCTTTTCGAGGGGTAAGAACTCTTAACCATTTTTTTTATGGAGAAGAATATGGATCTGGAAATTATTTCCCACTTAAAGCCTTCAAAAATCATCAAGATCATGAAGGATCCCGAAGCCTCCGCAAAGGCGGTGCATCTTGTATATACCACCGATGCGGAAACTGCTGGGATTACCCGGAAAAAAAACGGAAAAAAGTATTCTTATTACAAAAATGGAGAGAAGCTTAAAGATAAAGAAGAGATCTCCAGGATCAACAAGCTGGTGATTCCTCCTGCCTGGGAAAACGTGTGGATCTGCGCATTGGACAATGGCCATCTTCAGGCTACAGGTTTTGATGTCAAAAAAAGAAAGCAGTACCGCTATCATCCTTTGTGGAGCGCTTTAAGAAATCATACGAAATTTTACAGAATGCTTCAGTTCGGGTATGCGTTACCCAATATCCGGCTTCATGTGGAACAGGATCTCGCTTTAAGAAATTTTGAGAAGAGAAAAATCCTGGCATTAATTGTAAGTTTAATGCAGCATACAAACATCCGTATCGGCAATAATGCCTATGAAAAACTGTACGGCTCCTTTGGCTTAACGACTCTGAAAGGCAAACATGTGAAAATTAACGGTCAGAAGATTACCTTTTCCTTTAAAGGAAAGAAAGGGGTTATGCATCATATTGATCTCAAAAGCAGAAGGCTATCAAGACTTGTGCAGATGTGCAAAGATATTCCGGGAAAGGAACTTTTTCAGTATTTTGATGATGAAGGAAACCGCCATTCGATAGATTCGGGGATGGTCAATGAGTATATTAAGGAAATAAGCGGAGAAGATTTTACAGCCAAAGATTTCAGGACATGGTCCGGAACAGTAAGTGCTTTGATCGCTTTTAAAGAAATAGGCTACGCTGAAAATAACAGCCAGTATAAAAAGAAAGTGAAAGAAGCTTTGGATATTGTTGCTGAACACTTAGGAAACACCAGTACCGTCTGCAGAAAATACTATGTACATCCTTTGGTGATCAATCTTTATGAAAATAATACGATCAAAAAGTACCTTGACGAACTGGAACAGATAGAAGAAAACGATGGAAAAGCAGGTCTCACGCAGGAAGAAAAGCTTGTCCTGAAAATTCTGGAAAATGAAAAGATGTAGATTACTAACAAGAATTTAAAAATCAATAAGAAAACTAAAAACCCAGTCATTTTGAATCATCAAAAAATGATATTCTTTACAGTTAAGACAGTGTTAAATTTCATTGTATGAAGATGCGCTGTTTTTTTTCTTTGCGTTAATTATTGTAAATTTGTATACCAACATATTTATCAATTTAAAATAATACAACATAATATGTCAAAAGCAATTTCGCAAGTACCATTTGCAGTAAACGAACCGGTAAATTCTTATGTCCCGGGATCTCCAGAAGTTAAAAGCCTTATCGCCACTTACAAAAAGATGTGGGCTGAGAAGACAGAAATTCCGATGATCATCAACGGAAAGGAAGTAAAGTCTGACGAGAAAGTTCAGCTTCAGTCTCCTCAGGATCATGCTCATGATTTCGGATTTTACTACAAGGGTACGATGCAGCATGTAGATGACGCTATCAACGCGGCACTGGCAGCTAAAAAAGAATGGAACGAACTGGGCTGGGAACAGCGTGCAGCTATTTTCCTGAAGGCAGCTGACCTTTTGGCCGGACCTTACAGAGATGTGATCAACGCAGCAACCATGATCGGGCAGTCTAAGAACGTACACCAGGCTGAAATCGACGCTGCCTGTGAGTTTATTGATTTCTTAAGATTCAATGTAGAGTTCATGACTGAAATGTATTCTGAGCAGCCGGTTTCCGACAGCGGAATCTGGAACCGTGTAGAGTACAGACCACTGGAAGGGTTCTGTTTTGCAGTAACTCCGTTCAATTTTACGGCGATTTCCGGAAACCTGCCTACCTGTATGGCAATGCTTGGAAATGTTGTTGTCTGGAAACCTTCCGACAAGCAGGTTTATTCTGCTAAAGTAATCATGGATGTATTAATTGAAGCGGGTCTTCCTGCGGGGGTTATCAACATGGTTTTCACAGACGGCAAAGAAACTGCTGAAAAAGTATTGGCACATCCTGATTTTGCAGGTCTTCATTTCACAGGTTCTACGAAAGTATTCCAGGGGATGTGGAAAATGATCGGTGATAATATCCATAACTACAGAACATATCCAAGAATTGTTGGGGAAACAGGTGGAAAAGACTTCGTGATTGCTCACCCTTCTTCCAATGTTGAAGCTGTGGCTACTGCTTTGGTAAGAGGATCTTTTGAATATCAGGGACAGAAATGTTCTGCAGCTTCAAGAGCTTATGTTCCTAAATCTCTTTGGGCTGATGTGAAAAAAGTAATGGAAACCCAGATGAATTCTATCAAAATAGGTTCTCCTGAAGATCCGTCAAATTTTGTTAATGCAGTAATCGACAAAAATTCTTTCGAAAAATGTAGAGGTTATATCGACAGAGCTAATGCTTCAGGTGAGGCTGAAGTAGCAATAGGCGGTAAATATGACGATTCTAAAGGATGGTTTGTACACCCGACTGTTATTGAAACCACAAATCCACATTATGAAAGTATGGTTGAAGAAATCTTCGGACCTATCTTATCTGTATATGTATATGAAGACCAGGACTGGAAAGAAACTCTGAAACTGGTAGATTCCACTTCTCCCTATTCATTGACAGGTTCTGTTTTCTCACAAGACCGTTATGCAATCAATGAAGCTTTCAAAGCGTTGGAAAATGCATCAGGTAACTTCTATATCAATGATAAACCGACGGGTGCAGTAGTAGGACAGCAGCCTTTCGGAGGAGGAAGAGCTTCAGGTACCAACGATAAAGCAGGTTCTAAAATGAATCTATTAAGATGGACTTCCGTAAGAAGTATCAAAGAAACTTTCGTTTCTCCAAAAGATTATAAATACCCATACCTGGGATAAGAGTTATAAATTGTGAGTTATAGAGTAATCTGTAATAAGCAGTAATCACAGAGCCCCGGAACTTTATTTCCGGGGCTTTTTTATGAATGATAGCAGCTTGATAATGGACGTGTTCAGACATTTAAAAAAGGAATTCGAAATAAGAATTAAATGAAACCCAAGGATAAACAAAGTTTTTAAAAGCATTCATTTTTAAGATAAACAGAGCGGCTTCACTTATTGGTAAGCAATAAAGGAAAGGTAATTGTCTTATTATTATCTGTAATTCTTTACTGTTACTTTTTTTCTAACACCTTTTAACAAAATTTATCTATGTTTTAATATTTTGTTTTACCACTTAGGAATAATTATTGGATTTAAACAGTAACACCAAAAATAAAATATTATGAGAAAGTTTTTGATAGCAGCCTTCGGTTTAGGAATAGTAGCTGTGAGCTGCGGAACCAAAGAATCTTCTATGTCATCAAGTAATACTGATTCAACGGCAGTAGATACTACCAGAACAGTAACACCTAGTACAACGGATACAACCTCCACAAAGACGGTTACTCCCGCTGATACCATGAAGATGAAAGTAGATTCTATGGCTACCACACCTCCGGCTAAATAGATACAAACAAGTTTAACCTAACATGGAAAATCCGCAGATGAAAGCTCTGCGGATTTTTAATATCAGTCAAAATAAAATATATTTTTCTTAGATCTATAGCAGGCTCTTAGAAAACTATTAATATTTTTTTATATTTGATCATAGTAAACATCAAAATCAACTATTATGAAAAAATTATGGATAGGCGCTGTTTTAGGGGCTTTATTTCTAGGCAGCTGCGCCCAGAACAAAGAGAAAAGAGAAGAATTCAAAGATGGCCGTAATAAGGAGTCACTGAGAAATAAAATGGGAGACTCAGCAGTTGCCAACTCTGAACCGGCTCCGGTTTCTCAGGATACCGCCAAAGTAAAAACTGACAGTCTGAAAACAAAATAAAAAACAAATCCGCAGCATGCTGCGGATTTGTACTTAAAAAAACTTGACTGAAAAAAACCGGGCAATCAACCCCGATTGTATTATAAATATTTTACCGCATCAGGTCAGTTACTTCCCTATCAATAAAATATTGGTTACTGATGAGCGTACTTATTAACCGAATAAGTATTGCCAAGAAAGCCTTGGGGGAAATTCCCCCTCAGCTTTGGATCCGTTGTTTTTTCACGACGATATCCAGACTGTAACCACACTGTTGTATTGGTTTGTATTTTTTCAAAGACATCGTTTAAAAAATGCCAATACAGCTGTTGAAGTTACCATCCGTTTAATTTACTAGCTTAAAGTTTTCATGGTTAGCATAAAATAATCAGAGATATTTTATACGTCTAGTAATTTTAGTGTTTGAATTTTGAGCGCTGTTCTGCTTTACCGGAATCAAGATTAAAATGAGTGACAAACCGCAGTAAGTCTATTCCCATAAAGCTGGCGCAAAGATATAGATGTGAAGGTCTTAGGTAAAACAATAGGTTAGCCATTTTCGAGAAAATGAAAAGACAGAATACGTAAAAACATCTGTTTTTTAATTGTTTTCCGGAAAATGAGTATTTTTATCTGATTGATTTTCATCCAGATATTTAATATAAGATGAGGGAGAGAAATCGGTCACGGCCTTAAATATTGAAGCAAATTTACTGTGCGAGGAAAAACCGCATTCCTCAGCAAGAATACTTATTTTATACTGTCTGTATTTATCATCATTGATAAGCTTGTCTACAATATAATTAATCCTTAAACGGTTGATATATGTTTTCACATCTGCACGTTTATGCCGGTTGATCACATACGACAGATACTTTGTATTGGTATTCAGTTCTGCAGCCAAAAATGATAAAGACATATTTTTGTTGTTGTACAGCTCTCCTTTTTCAAATTCCTCCAGAAGCTCCAGAAGCTTTGATTCTGTTTCGGAAGTCATCAGGGATTCGCTTCTTCGTTTGCCACTTTCTGCAGCCCTGTCATCTACTTCTTCCACAGAAATATTTGAAAAATCAGAATTTTCTCTTTTTAAAAGTAAAGGCTCACTGCGTACACTGATCATCCCCAGCTGGGTCCTTATAATATTCCTGAATTTTGCACGCTGCTTTTTCTGCTTGCTTCTGAAGAAAACAACGATAGCAACCAAAGCAGCAAAGAGTACAATAATTGCTGTATTTTTAACAATGCTGATCCTGGCACTTTTTTTATTGGGCTTAACTAAGGTTTCTGGACTTTTAGGTGCAAATTCACGGTTTCTTGCAGTAAGGCTGTCATAGGCTCTTATATATTTTACAGCATAAAGCGACGCTTTAACGCTATCACCTGTTCCTTCATAATAATCATTAATATTGGAATATACGGCTTTCTTAAGCTTGAGACTCCGTGAACTGTCCGCTATATTTTCTGCTTTTTTCAGATACAATTCAGCGTCCTTCCAGTTTTTCTGCTTTAGGCGGATCCCACCCAGTCCATTATATACCAAACCCAGAACGCAGCATTTATTTTTAAGCATCGATTCTGCTTTCCGGTAGTTCTTTTCGGAAGTCGTGTAATCTTTAAGCTTAAAATATATATCACCAAGAAGCTGGTAAGAAGCTGCTACAGCCCGTTCATTATCCTGAATATTATCTTTTCCAAAAGAATGCAAAGATTGTTCAATATATTTTACAGCATCCGGATAGCTTCCCTGTTCAATTTCATAATAGGCCATTTCCTGATTCAGCAGCCCCATCATTTCTCCTCTTTTCTGGATATCCGGGATACTTTTTGCTGCCTGCATACCCTGTATCGTATATTTTCTGGATCTTTCAAACAGACCAACCAGCCTGTATTCTTTAGCTAAAAATTCATTAACACGGCAAAGCCATTCTGCATCATCAATCTGACTCAACAGGGAGTGAGCATTTTCACCGTAACATATCGACTTTTTGAATTCACCTGCTAAATGATACAACTCGGCAGAAAGTAAAAGGCTTTTTACTTTATCCATCGGTTTCTGAGCTGTCATATATAATGAATCTGCTGTTTTGAAAGCTTCGGGGAGATTTTTTTGTGTAATCTGGATGGATGTTCTTTCACAGATCTGGTCAAAATTGTATTTTTTCTGTGCCCAGACGGGGATAGCAGTAATGAACAAAAACAAAAGTTTCAGCAGACCTCTAGACATAAAAAAATAAATTATTATTTTGATTTTATAATAATTCATCATTCTCATGGGGTGTCTTTTTGTTTTTTACAAAGCTACTAATATTTTATATTTTATTAAAATATTCTTCTATTATTTAATTTTTTTAACTAAAAAGTTTGATATCATTTATTTTAATAACATTAATCAATAATTCTCACTTTAAATAGACTTATTACATATTAAAATAAAATATCCGTAACTATTTTCTCTGTGTGCCGACTTATTTGCTGACATAATTATTACATTTGTAATCAATAAAAAGTTTTATGAAAAAATTAGCACTATTTTCTTCTTTATTTATAGGAGCTCTGGCATTTTCCCAGGGAATAAAATTTGAAGACAGCAATTTTGCAGCTATACTCGCAAAAGCAAAAAAAGAGAATAAACTGGTCTTTGTAGATGCTTATGCATCATGGTGCGGGCCCTGTAAACTGATGGTAAAAAATATTTTTCCGCTTCAGACGGTTGGAGATTTTTATAATTCCCACTTCGTGAATGCAAAAATAGATATGGAAAAAGGGGAAGGGATAGGTCTTGCCAAGAAATATAATGTAAAAGCATTTCCAACATATCTTTTCATTAATGGTGACGGTGAAGAAGTACACAGAACATTAGGCTATGTAGAGGAAAAAGATTTTATCCAGTTTGCCAAAGACGCGGAAGATCCTAATAAAAGACTTACCGCATTGAAGCAAAAGTTTGAAAATGGCGAAAAAGACCCTGAGTTTTTAAAAAATCTTGCAGGACTAACGATCTATAATGATTCTGAATTCGCAGGAAAAGTACTGGACCGTTATTTCCAGCAGAAAACAACACTTGATCAGGAAGATGTACAAATGCTTCTTTCAGGAACGCAAAGCACGGAAAGTCCGTTATATAAGATATTCCAGGCAAAAAAATCCGAGATTATCAAGATTCTTCCGGAAGACAAGTATGCAAAATTCGATAAAAACATTAAGCTTAATACGGTTCTTAAAAAGTCTTACAATGCCGATACAAAATCCTGGAACGACAGTTATTTTCTAGCTGAATCGCAAAAATTCATGACGAAAGATGAGGCTGAAAAAATGTTAAAAAGAGCAAAAGCAGGCAGAGCTTTAAAGAATAAGGACATTCCAACTTATGAGAAATTAATGCTGGAACTGTATAAAGATTCTTCTGCAGCAAGTTCTGAAGAATTAAACTCTTTGGCATGGAATTTTTTCGAAAATGTAAGCACCAAAGCTTCTCTTGAAAAAGCGGTAACCTGGGCTCAGGAATCTGTAAAAAAAGATGAAAACTATGCCAATACAGATACTTTGGCTAATCTTTATAACAAGATCGGAGATAAAAAGAATGCAAAAATATGGGCTGAAAAATCTGTTCAGCTGGCTAAAAGTACAGGGCAGGATTCAACGGATACTGAGAAATTACTGAAAAGCCTTTAGTCTATTAAATCATAAAAAAAATCCGCAGAAAATTTCTGCGGATTTTTTATTTTAATGTGTGCTGTTTAGTTATTATATACCAAAACCTGCATCTTGGTCAGCATAGCTTCGGTATCACCATTATATCCGGCATAACCAGACGGAACAAAATTAACGATCTGATTTCCTGCCCATGCCGAATACTGTACTTTAAAAGTATATGTACCTGCGCTTAGTGTTACTGCCTTAAGAAAAGTTACCGGAACAGGAAGTCTTACCAGAGCTGTCCCGCTTACCATTGAAGTATATGCAGAAGATATTTTGGTTCCATCCTGTAATAAATAGAAAGCGCCCTGTGCATCAGTTGCTGTGGTACTCGTGGCATATCCTAAAATAGTAAAAAGGAAAGTTTGGGTAGTACCAGCCGGTACTGTTAAAGTTATAGTAACCCCCGGTACATCAGCAACTACACCTTGGTTAACCGCCAATGATGTTGTTCCCTGTACATAATTGGCAGATGCAATTGTTCCGCTTGATGTATTAAGAGTCTTCCAAGCAGGTGCTGCTCCGGCTCCGTTTGATGTAAGGATCTGTCCTGTAGTCCCTGCGCTTCCCGCTGTATTTGTAGTTCCGCCCACATTCAATTCGTTTGTAACCTGTAATGCTCCGTTAACATGCAGTTTTCTTTGTGGAGTTGTAGTTCCTATCCCTACATCACCGGCACCGGTCACCGCCATTCTGTTGGTATTATTAGTATGAATATTTACAGGATTTGCCGAGATAGCATTGATATTCATGCTTGTGCTGGTTCCGGCTGTTGTAATCTGTGTGGCTCCGTTATTATCTACAAACATATTTAAAACAGCTGAACCGCCGTTTGCCTGAAATGCTCCTCTTGTAGAACCCGTTGCCGATACAAGCCCCATAGTTCCTGTAGTGCCAATTATTACACTATTTGTACCGTTGGTGAAAGAAAGTTGATTTCCTGCCGTTGTTACAGTTCTGCTTGCTGCAAGGGTACCATTAGAGGTATAAATATTAACAGGGGCATTCAGCTTGGTCCAGACCGTACCATTGTAATAATAATATCCCACGGCATCAATATTTGCAGCAGTTCCCGTTTGTGTTCCGGTTGCAATACTGTTCACATAAATTAATGTAGAAACAGGAGTTCCCGTCATACTTTGTGCTCTTTCCCTGTCAACTCTCGGAACCAGTAATCCGTCCACATTGGCAGTGGTGCCGGTAGCATTTTTTGCTGTTATATCGAGGGTTGAAGCAGGATTTGGGGTGTTCATCCCCACTTGTGCATAACAGAATAAGGGCAGTAGAAAAGCCCCAGGTAATAAATACTTTTTCATTTGTTTTTGTTTATTAATTATAACAAAGTTAACAAACGAAAAGCTTATAACAAATTATTTTTTTTATAATTTCCACCAAAACAACTAAACACTATCAAAAAATACAAGATAAAAACGAAAAGCTAGTTAATTATTCACACAATATTGAAATTATCAATATTCAAACAGAACGCTTCCCCAAGTAAATCCGCTCCCGAATGCTGAAAGAAGTACAAGATCTCCCCTTTTGATCTTTCCTTCTTCAATGGCTTCGCTTAAAGCAATAGGAATAGAAGCTGCCGTTGTATTTCCGTATTTCTGAATATTATTATGGATCTTCTCGTCCGGAAGTCCGAATTTCTGCTGTACAAACTGAGCAATTCTGAGGTTGGCCTGGTGAGGAATGAACATATCAAGATCTTCAATGGTCTTTCCTGCTTTATCCAAAGCCTCCTGCATCGTTTCAGGGAATCTTGTCACGGCATGCTTGAATACAAAGTTACCGTTCATGATAGGATAAACTTCTTTATCGGTCACATTTTCAGGCTCTTTTCTCATCCTGTCACTCCATCCGAATTTGGAACCCGGGAACTGTGTACACAATTCATCGGCATATTTACCTTCGGAATGCATATTTACCGCTAAAATATCCCCTGCATTTTCATCTTCCGTTGCCGAAAGTATAATAGCTCCTGCCCCATCTCCAAAGATCACAGAAACACCTCTGCCTTCATCTGAAAAATCAAGCCCGAAAGAATGAATCTCTGCACCTACTACAAGTATATTTTTATAAGTTCCTGATTTGATAAAAGCATTGGCCACACTTACTGCGTACACGAATCCGGAACACTGGTTCCTTACATCCAGAGCACCGATGGTATCACAGCCCAGCATGTCCTGAAGCAAAACACCGCAACCCGGGAAATAATAATCCGGAGAAAGCGTTGCAAAAACAATATAATCTATATCCTGAGCAGTGAGACCTGCTTTTTCAAGTGCTTTTTGAGAGGCTTTGAAAGCTAAATAGGCAGTGGTTTCCTGAGAATCATTTCTGTTTTGTCTGTGTCTTCTTTCTTTGATTCCCGTTCTTTCTGTAATCCATTCATCATTGGTGGTCATCAGTTTTGCTAAATCATCATTCGTAACAACATTATCTGGAACATAAAATCCAATCCCTTTTATTGTACTTTTAATCATATAGTTTTTTTAATTTTGGCAAAGATAAAATTATTTAACACATAGTTTTTCAAAATATTAGTATTTTTATTATATGCCAATCGACACGATATACAGAGACTCCCAATGTGAATGGGTAGATGTAGAGGCTCCCACTGCGGAAGACCTGAAATTTCTTCACGAAAGATATGAAATCAACAATCTCCTTCTGGAAGATACGATGGATCCGAACCACCTTCCGAAATATGAAGAGGATGAGAGTATAAAATTCTATCTCCTCCGGGAAAGCACAGAGCTGGAACGCAAAAACCTGAATACCATAAGCGATATCAGTACAAAAATCGGGATCTTTCTGGTGGAAAACACCATCATTACCATCCACAGGATGAAAACCAAAAGCATTTCGGAAACGAAGAAACAGGTCACCGGTATGCAGACGGAAGTTCCGCCTTCAAAAATAGCTTTAATGATTGCGATTCTGATTATGAAAAGTTTCGATGACGAATCAGTAAGCCTTCTGGAAACGATGGATAATATCGAAAACGAAATTTTCCTTAAAAATACCAATCATACCAACCAGATCAGAAGACTGTATAAGCTGAAAAGGAAATCAGGACTGAATTCAAGAGTGCTGACTATTTCCACAGATGCTGTAGATAAGTTTAAACTATTAAACCTCCAGGATTCCGAAATCGTTGATTTAAAGGACAAGCACAAAGATGTAGTGGCAGATTTTGACCATCTGAATATCCAGATTACCAACCTTATTTCGATGTTCCTTGCGTTGTCTGATCAAAAGGCCAACCAGGTTATGAAAGTTCTGGCTATTTATTCAGTGTACTTTTTGCCCATCACTTTTATTGCGGGTCTTTACGGAATGAATTTCGACAATATGCCTGAGCTGCATCATAAATATGGATATTTCATAACGGTAGGCGCTATGGCATTGGTCGTAATCTGTACATTTATTTATGCCAGACGTAAGCAATGGTAAAGAAGGAAAAATACTGAAGCTGCGGTAAAGAATTTGTTGTTAGCTTTAAAATATTTTTGTTGCTGGCTAACGCAAGGGCGCTCATTTTTATTAAGATTAAACCTGTTTTTAAGCCACAAGGATTTTATCTCCGATAAAATTGAATGCTGTTAATATACACCCTTCAGATTTAGCTGAAAAACTTTGATTTTTTTTGAACCTTACCAGCATAAACATTTAAAAATCTTTGCACCTTTACGATAATAAAAACGCCAATACCAAATTACCATGAACACTGAAATACTCAACAAAATTCTCGAGGAAAATGTCCTTTCCAGAGAGTCTAAAGAAAAGCTTTCTGCCCTGCATGAAAATATTTCAACAAAAGAGTTTTCTGACCTTTTAGATGCTCAGGGAAACCAATATGTAGAGTTTGTTCAGGAAGGAGGCGGTGTTTGGGGCAGTGCGCTGGTTGGCTATCTTTATGGTCTGGAAATCTTCGGGGTCCGTTTTCTGAAAATAGCGGGAACCAGTGCCGGAGCAATCAATACTATGCTTATTGCTGCGTGTAAAACCAAAGAGGAGGCTAAAAGTGAAGTGATTAAGGATATTCTCTTCAACTGGAATTTTTCAGATTTCATGGACGGAAAAGCCTACGTTAAAACAACCATCCATGCCATCCTGAACAATAAGGATTTTTTTAAGATTAATGCCATTATTGCAGCGGTCATTATGATTATTCTTGTGATTATTCCTTTTGCAGCACAGCCTGAAACCACACTAAATGCCAAACTTCTTTTCCTTATCCCGTTGATTCCGGTCATCATTGCTTTTTTCTGTATTAAAAAATTTTATAATGACTTCCGGAAGCAAAACAGCGGATTCAATCCGGGAAATACATTTTTAAATACAATGGAAAATGTTCTGGACGGTTTCGGAATTAAAACAGTGGCTAACCTTAATGAGAAATTTATTCAGAAAGAACAGGGCCTCAATCTTAATTACCGTTACGGAAATGGTCAGGAATATTATATGACCGCTCTGAAAAGTATAGAAGCTATCAAGGAAAAGAATCTTGAACATATTGACCGGACACGTTACAGGATATTCTATGAAAGTGCCGTCAACAATGATTATTATAAGAACAATCCCTTTTATCAGCTCCGCTCGGAATATGTTGTCATCGCTACTGATATTAATGCCAAAATAAAAGTAGAACTTCCCACAATGGCTAATCTATACTGGTCGGAAGAAGAGCTGAAGCATATAAGCCCAGCCGAATTTGTCCGGGCCTCTATGTCTGTTCCTTTCTTTTTTGAGCCTTTCCAGAAAAGAATCAATAAGGATGATGATTCTGTGAAATATGCCTGGAAATTCTGGATGAGTACAAAACCGGAAGACATCTACCCGGCCGGATTATTTATTGATGGGGGAAGTATTTCTAATTTTCCCATTGACATTTTCCACGCCAGCGATATATTCTATCCCAGAATGCCCCTTTTCGGGGTACAGCTTACAAGTGATTCCGCAATTCTTTCCGAGAAAGGAAAAACCAGTGAGGAAATTCTCAAAACCCCTTTTTCTTACGCTGGAAACATCATCAGTACTTTAAAAGGGTTTAATGATAAATCGTTTCTTACTAAACACAGCTTTTACCATCTTTACAGCATTCAATCCGTTAATTGCGGCACAAGCAGCTGGCTGAATTTCTTCATGAAAAGAGAGGAAAAAGAAGATCTTTTCAACAGGGGCTTCCAGGCTGCCCTGGATTTTCTCAATCAGTTTGACTGGGAAAAATATAAATATGAAAGAATGATGCTTTCGATGAAGGAGAAAAAGATTCTGAAGGAAGAGGATACGAAAACGGTGGGGTAAAGATTTTTGCGTACTTTAGTTACTTATTGAATTAAAATGATTAGGCTAAAACAACAAACCCCGTATCTTTCATTACAAAAGCTTGAAAATTATGAACTAGAAGACTTTACAATTATTACTGGATTAAATGGTTCTGGTAAGACTCATTTATTGAAGGCAATAAATGAAGGTGCAGTTACAACTGAAAGTATTGATCAATCAGGCATCATATATTATAATTACAATGATTTCAATCTCTTTCATGGTGATATAACAAAAAATATTGATTTACAAATTAAAAATGATCTTTATACTATAAAAAGTTCGTCTTTATCTCATAAGCTAGCCAACCAAAGGATCGCAGTTCTAAATGAATATGATGTAAACAAAGATATCACCTTATCAAACATAAAAAACTTAGAAAGCTTAGTATCCCTGCCAATAGATATCTTTAGATGGAGCGAGGAAGAAATAGACATTTTTGAAAAAAAACAAAAAGATAAAAATTTCATATTTAATATTGCTATTCCAGTATCTGATTTTAGTGAGAGGCAATGTACTGTACTATATCTCGTAGAAAACCTAAAAACAGTCAATATCAGAAAATGGTTATCAGATGTATCTACTTTTGTATTTAAAAAACAAATTTTAAACCTTATTAGAAATTACAATTATAGCATTGAAATATTAGATTGGGATAATTCTCAAGTAGAAAAATATAAACTAATTAAAATGGAAGACCCTAACTTCCAACTTGATCCATTATTTCATAATACTGGATTAAATCAAAATTTTGTAAATTTTGTAAATACTGTCCAATATCTATCCTCAAACTTTATAGACGAATTAAAGACGATAAAAGTTACTTTTTATGAAATTTATAATGATTTAATTAATTATTTTAGAAAAAATGCTTCCGATGATTATTTGCGACTGTCAATTTCGGTCAATGGCGAGGGAAATATTTTAAAACCACTCAATGTTGATTCGGGTTTTTTGAATTTACACGAAATTGCAGATGCTGAAAAAAATTATCAGGTAGCAAAAGAACAAAATCAATACAATGAATTTCAATCGGTTATACATAATAAAAATATAAATTTTTATTCCAACGAAGAATTTTTAAAAATATTTGGGGATTCACCAATAAAATTACTTAATGAAGTTTTAAATGAGTATGATTGTAATGGTTATGAATTTATACAAAGCCAAATTAACTTTCAAGTAGGCTCAGATATAAGTCATCAAGCACTCACAATTTCGCTTTTTAATAAAAAAGAAAACTACACTACGACTTTAGAAGCGTTGTCATCAGGAGAAAAAACTATCATTGCTTTATCATTTTATATCTATAAATTACAAAAGAAGAATGTTATTACAAATCTCCTATTATTAGATGAAATTGATTCAGCATTACATCCTTTAATGTCTAAAAGATTGTTAGATGTTTTATATAATATTTTTTACAAAAAAATGGGTATTAAAATTATAATATCTACACATTCCCCTTCAACAGTAGCACTTGCGCCCGATGAAAGTATTTTCGTCATGGATAAATATTCTACTCCTAAAATCATAAAGTCCTCCAAAGATAAAGCATTAAAAGAATTAACAATTGGTGTTCCATCTTTTAGTGTTAATTATGAAAACAGAAGACAGGTTTTTGTAGAAAGTGAGTATGATGCTAGTTATTATGAAAATTTGTATAATATTTATAATGATAAATTGAATCCTGAAATTTCTTTAAATTTCATATCATCCGGCAAAACTAAAATTAATGGTAACGGTATTGGTATGGCAAGTTGTGATCAGGTAGTTAGTATAGTTAATATTCTCAGAAAAGCTGGTAATAATTTTAGTTGGGGAATTATTGATTGGGATTTAAAAAACAAATCTTCGGACTATATAAAAGTTCTAGGTGATTCTCAAAGATATAGTATTGAAAATTATTTATTTGATCCTTTGCTATTGGCAATTTTACTTTGGAAAGAAAATATTTTAAAAGCTCAACATTTTGGATTTGAAAAAAATGAAATTTATTTTAATATCCTGAATTTTAATCAATCGCAACTCCAACAAATTGTTGATAAAATAATTTCCGACTTACAGGTAAATTTTAAAGATGACAGCCCATCTGAGGTGGCTACTTATACTTTATGCAATGGGATAATTTTACAAATACCAATTTGGTATTGTAAAACTCAAGGACATTCATTGGAGGATATTATAATTAAAACCTACTCTCAATTAGAAGCTATAAGAAAGAAAGATGAATCAGCTTTAAAAAAAGCTATCATTAATAAAGTCATCTTAAATTTCAAAGATTTATCCTCTATAGACTTATTAGATATTTTTAAAAGAATCCAAGAAGATTAAATAAAAACTAAAATGAAATACACCTGCGAATGCTGCGGAAAAGAAATGGAAGACTGGCCCGCAATAGCTTACAATTCTCCTTCCATTTACCATCAATTAACAGATGAAGAATTAGAAAATGCTGAACTTTCTTCAGATTCATGTATTATAAAATATCCTGATGAAACCAACTATTTTATCCGTGCTGTGCTGGTTCAGGAAGTTCCTGATAGCTGTCAGGATCTTGAATATGGAGTTTGGGTTTCATTGAGTGAAAAAAGCTTCAATGAATATGTAGAAAATTATGACAATAAGGAATTTGAATCTGAATTTTTCGGCTGGCTATCCAATTATCTTCCCGATTATGATTTTGAAGAAAGCATACCGACTACTGTTGTCGTAAACAATAGTATAGGACGACCTTTTATATTTCCTCACCAAAGTTACGAGCATCCTTTTATTCACGATTTTTATAATGGAATTTCGCAGGAACAGGCTGAAAGAAGGATGGATGTTATTTGGGGTAGGGATAAAAGCTAAATGATCACAAACCATCCAAAAACTCCAGATATATCGGCACACTCCTCTCAACCCATTCCTGCGAAGGATTATTTTCTATTCCGTAATAGACGAATGGCTCTTTGTATTCAGCTTTAACATAGTCAAAAGTCAGTTCATACGGTCGGAAAAGCTCGTTCATGGTGTATTTATATTTCCCGGATGCGCTGTAGTCTTCTTCGTCAATTCCAGCTGTAACCGCCACGGTCATCTTCTTCCCCCCTAATTTATACCCACTTTTACTTCCGTAGGCCCAGCCGTAAAGAAGAACCTCATCCAACCATTTTTTCAAAAGAGGCGGACTGCTGAACCAGTAAAATGGAAACTGGAAAACGATCCTGTCATAAGATTCTATTAGCTGCTGTTCTTTAGCAACATCAATCTTTTCATCCGGATAGGCTTCATACAATGAATGAACAGTATATTTTTCAGGATATTTTTTCAGTTCTCCAATCCATTTTTTATTGATCACTGATTTTTCTATATCAGGATGAATGACTATAATTAATGTTTTCATTTTTCGTCTAAATTTCTTCAGCAAAAATAATATACGTAACTTACATTTTCAACAGTAGTGCCCAATTGTATGGTACTATAAAAAATGTAAGTAATGACTAAAATAAAGGAAACATCCACCAATTTTGCCAATAAGAAAGCTCTTTCCGATGAATGCCCCGAGATCTATGCCTCCAATACAATTGGCGGGCAGTGGGCACTTGCCATCTGCTGTTACCTCATCAACGGAAAGCTGAGATTCGGAGAGCTCAGAAAAAAGCTTAACAATATCACAGAACGTATGCTTACTTTACAGCTTCGCAGGCTTGAAGAAGACAGAATAATAACCAGAACAGTCTATGCTGAAGTTCCTCCACGTGTGGAATATGAACTCACCGAAATCGGTTATAAATTAAAGCCTATTATTCTGGAATTCGAAAAATGGGGCAAGGAGCATAAGGAAATTATGCGTGATAAATGTTCTGAATCTGAAAACATATAAAATCGTTGAATTTAAATTTTGGCTAAAGACAATTGATTTGTTTATTCATTGAACGGGCTAAAGCCCGTTCCTATTCATGAAATAGCCATTTTTCTGTAATTAACCAATATAAAAATATCGTAATGATGGTTACATTAGATTTTTTAAAAGAGATTTTATCTGCTCATGCTTTGAGAAATAATCCCAGTGCCAATTATTTCTATGAATTTGATATCGTTGCATTTGATCATGCAATTGATGCTACGGATTTCATGAGGACTAAGTTTGCTTTAAAAGATAATAAAGAGCTGGCTGTAAATGAAATAACTGAATCCTAATTCAAAAAAGCAATACATAAATGGTTTTTTGAATGTGAAAGCTCAAAGAATCTCAATATAATTCATTCTGAAAGATCAGAAAACGTAGAAAACTTTTTTAGCTCTTTGAAATCAGTTATAAAGGGAGAAAAGATTTACCATTTTCAAAATGTCAATAAGGGGCTTTATGAATATCAGCTCGGAATCTACTTCGACTATTTTTACATGGAAGGTCAGGAAAATAATTTCCTCATTTATTTCAGCATGCAGGACTAATAATTCTTAACTTTAGCAGCCTTAAATCACCAACAAAATAAACTATGAAAAACTTAACTTTTTTAGTCAGCTTATCTGCTGTAATCCTTTTGGGAATTTCAGTGAAAGGACAAAAAATTTCCGATGGTCAAACCATAGAAGTCAATGGAATGAGTGTCACCTTTACTATTTTAAACAAAGAAAGCGTTGAAGCGGGCGGAAAGCCATATGACCGTTATAAGGTTTCAGCATCTGTAAAAAACACCTCAGATAAAGCGTACAATATCCGTTTGGCTTCCTATCCACAGATTGTTACCAACAATGGTCTTGTAGAACTGGACTGCATCAATGCAACCGGTGCCAAACTGACTTCTAAAAAGATCGGGCTTAAAATGAAAGCCCAAATGATCAACGTGACTTATTCAGCGTATGACAAATCCGGAAAGATGACCTCCAGTACTATCCCGGTTACAGGAAGCTATTATTTTGATCCGGGAGATACCATCAGTGATAATGCTATTTTTATTGTTCCGCAGGGCGAAAAGCCGGATGTCTCAGTAAGAAATTTGAGATAATCTCCATAAAACATTTAGATTCTCAACTCCAAAAGCTCTATTCTATCCAAAGCGGCTTATGTCCCAGCACATGCTGATAAACAGGACAGTTCTCGGCATGGGCACCCTTCAGATATCCGGTACTCATTAAAAACTCATTCACAATTTCTCCACCCGTAAACTTGAATGTTTTCTTGAACAGTTTCATCCATTCCTGAAGGGTTTTCGGATGATGATATGCCAGCCACTTTTCAAAAGATCCGAATTCTTTTTGTAATTCTACAATGGTTCTGGCATTTTCAATGGCAGCATTCACTTTCAGCCGGTTCCGGATAATTCCGGGATCGTCCAGCAGTCTTTCACGGTCTTCTTCCGTATAAGCGGCGATAGTTTGAATATCAAAATTGTTGTAGGCCTTCCTAAAGCTTTCCTCTTTCTTTAAAACGGTTTCCCAGCTCAGTCCTGCCTGGTTGATTTCCAGGATCAGTCTTCCGAAAAGTTCATTGTCATCATGAATCGGAAATCCGTAATAATTATCGTGGTAATTTTTATGCAGCTCTTTTCTGCTTTCAGGCTGCATTCCTTCTATGGCTAAACAATAACTCATTTAAATATTTTCTGTTGGGTTATGAACAATTCAGGCTGTAAAGATAAGACAGGTTTGTGACAACTGTTAGTCAGCAGCATTTTAAATTTTAAATATGTTTGATCTATATTTTTTTCTGAACTGAAGAGATTTCAGAGATGAAGACGATTGCGGGAAGAATCATTTCAAGATTATTACAACTGTTCGCATTACCTATTTGTGGGCCAGCAGCATGAATTTCTGTAATTCATAAGCTTACATCTAAAATAAAGTGTAGTTTTGTAAAAATGCCAATACCAGGAACCCATATGAAAAATCACAAAGCACTCATCATGATGCTTATACTGGTATTTTCATTATCACCGTGTTCCGTAAAAAGAGATTTTCTCGGTATTTTTGATATCCAGCATATCAGCGGTTTAAATAAAGTAAAGGTAACAGCCGGTGCTGTATCTGTATGTGACTTTTCTGCTGATACTTCATCTGCACGGACGATCCTTTCAAAGGCTGATGCAAAACCTAAAAGCAAAGGTTTTCTTTTCAGTTTAAATGCAGCTCACAGTTTCGGAGAAGGAAAAATAGCTTTCAACTCATATTCCGGGCATACTTCCGGAAACAGTCCTCCAAAATATATTCTATTTAAAAGACTGAAATTAGATCTGGCGTAGATTTTAACCGGATCAATTTTTAATAAACAGTTTTTTTAATACAATAAATTCAATGAAACATATTTCAGACAGCCGGTCTTACGACATGGCCGGACTCTACACATTATCACTCCGTCTTGTTATCGGATGGACCTATTTTTCAGCCTTCTGGCGCAGACTCGTTCTCGAAAACAAACTCATCCCGGATGAAGCCGGATATATCGGGGAAAAATTCAATCATTTCCTTCCTAACGCTTTAGGAATAAAGCCTCTTATAGAATATCTGGTTACCCATCCGGATATTTTACATACTTCCATGGTTACTTTTACCATCGTAGAAGCTGTTGTAGGACTTTTTATTATTTTGGGATTATTTACAAGATTCATGAGTATCGGTATTTTTGGTCTTGCGATGGGAATTTTGTTAGGCTCCGGCTGGATCGGCACCACCTGCCTGGATGAATGGCAGATCGGTGTTTTGGGAATTGCAGGCGGATTTGTTTTATTCCTTACCGGAAGCGGCTCTTTCTCCCTGGATCATTACTTCATCAAGAACAATAAGAACTTCACCCACAAAAAATGGTTTCTCTGGCTGGGATCCGGTGTTCTTCCTTTATCGAAACCTAAAACACTTGTGCTCGCTGGTTCAGCATTCATTTTTGGGCTTACACTGTATACCAACCAGTATTTTCACGGTGGAGTCTGGGGAACGCTGCACAATAAATCTGTAAAACCAAAGATTGAGATTTCAAATGTTTCTTTAGTCAATACAGATCTAACCTTTGAAGTGTACAGAACAGAAGGTGTGGATGTTTATGGCTCTTTTCTGATCGGCATTCATATTCTGGATAAAAACGGGAAGATTATGAAAGCTTTAAACCATACAGAACTGTCAAAATTTCCAAAAGAAAATATCAGGAATCATTATGTAGCTAAAGTAAAACCCGGAAAACACAGCCTGGTTATTCCGCTGGGCTCAAAGGCTGATCTTACATTGAATCTTAATGATATCTTAGTAGCAAAAGAAGAAGTCCATACGGTAAAGCTGATCGACATTAGTGGTATAGAGTGGACAGCAGAAATTAATAACTTTTAACCATTAAGAGCTTTTAAGTTTTTAAAAATATTAGGTGAAATACTTCTACTCTGCTCAGCATGACAATGTTAAAAAAGATCATTAAAAACAATTCGTATTAGAAATATCATGCATAGCGGAGTCGAAGCATCTTTAGCAAAAACATTTGCATTATTCCACAAAAAAACCTCCGGAAATTCCGGAGGTTTTATATTGAATTCGATTTAGTGCATGGCTTCACTTAAATCTATTTTTTCTTTGCTTTTCCTTTCTTTAATGAAGAGAATAAACGGTATACATACGAGGAATATGACTCCTAAATAAAGGAAAACATCCATATACGAAAGTACGGTAGCCTGTTTGGTAACCGACATATCCAGCATTTTATAAGCAGCGTTCATTGCTGCATCGGGAGTCATTCCTTTTGCCACAAAGCTGGCTTTTAATGCGTTCAGTCGCTGCTGTACATCAAAACTGTTTTCATCCAGATGGGAGATCAGATTGAGCCTGTACTTCTGGCCAGCATTGGCAATAAACGTGGTGATCGCTGCAATCCCGAATGAGCCTCCGAGTTGCCTCATCATCCCTGTAAATGCTGCACCCTGACCAATTTCCTGACCTTTCAGCGTACTCAATGACAGCGAAGTGATCGGGATAAACAGAAGTCCCAAACCGGCTCCCCTTACGATCAGCATCCAGAAAAAGGCATCTTTACTTGTATCCGGCGTAAGGATCTTATAACCCCAGAAGCTATAGACAAAGAAGATGAACAGTCCTAAAGACACCAAAATCTGCTGTTTTGCCCCTTTTGAAAGAAGTCTTCCGATAATTGGCATCATAAAGGCTGTTGTCAGGGCCGCCGGAATCATTAACGCTCCCGACTGTAAGGCCGTCCATCCCAAAATACTTTGTGTGTACAGCGGTACAATGAATGTGGAACCATACAATCCAAATCCTAAAACGAAAGACATGACCGTTCCGATCCTTAAGTTCCCGTTTTTCAGAACTCTGAGCTCCACAATGGGATATTTGAAGGTAAGTTCCCGCCATAGGAAAAGAATGAACCCCAGAATGGCCGATATGGTAAATGTTACAATCATTCCGCTTTCAAACCAATCTTCTTCATGTCCTCTCTCCAGAATAAACTGTAAAGATCCTACAGTAACAGCCAATAAGGCAATTCCGATCCAGTCTACATCTGAAACCTTACGTTTTTCAGCATATTTAGGGCTTTTCACAAACTGTAAGGTCATCAGCGTTGCTGCAATCCCAATCGGAATATTGATATAGAAAATATACGGCCAGCTGAAGTTATCTACGATATATCCTCCCAGTGGCGGACCTAAGGTTGGGCCAATAATTACTCCCAAACCATAAATAGCCTGTGCCATACTTCTTTTCTCAATAGGATACGATTCTGTAATGATCGTCTGTGAAGTCACCAGGAGTGCTCCCCCGCCGATTCCCTGCATCAGCCTGAAAAATACCAGTTCCCAGATATTGGTGGCATTTCCGCATAAAAACGAAAATATGGTGAATATAATGATGGAAGCAGCAAAGTAATTTCTACGTCCGAACTGCTGTGACAGCCAGCTCGTCATCGGTACCACAATTACGTTACCGATTGCATAAGCTGTAATCACCCAGCCTACTTCAGAAAGTGTGGCTCCAAGATTCCCCTTCATCTCATTCAGGGCAACATTCACAATCGTGGAGTCCACAATTTCAAGCAGAGCACAAAGGATTGCTGTGATCGTGATGATCACTCTCCGGGCTCCATATTCTACTAATGATTCTTGCATAGTTTTTACGGTGTAAAAAGGTGAATTGTCAATGGTTAATCAACTTCATTATCAATTTTCAGCTTCATATTATCTTCAATAATTGACTTGCTCCAGCAAAATTGACAATTCACTTATTTCACAGTTTTAATATTATTTAAGCGATACTTCTGCTTTCACGTTCATTCCTGTTCTCAGTTTTTTTGCAATATTCTTATCAAGATTTACAAAATCTATCTTTATAGGAAGCCTCTGAACCACTTTCACGAAGTTGCCGCTGGCATTATCCGGAGGAAGGATTGAAAAAGTAGCTCCTGTTGCAGGAGAGAATGAGCTTACAACTCCGTCAAATTCCTGGTCAGGGAAAGCATCAATCTCAATTTTAACTTTCTGCCCTTCTACCATTTTATCTACCTGTGTTTCTTTAAAGTTGGCCACCACCCATTTCTGGTCGTTTTTAACCAAAGCAAAAAGTTGGGATCCGGCTTGCAGATACTGGCCAGCCTGAGTGGAAACTTTACCGACATACCCATCTTCCGGAGCCAGGATGACGGTGTATGATAAGTTTAATTTAGCATTTTCTACATCCACTTCTCTTTGTTTCGCTATTGAACCGGCAACGCTGATCTGCTGAGAACTTGCTGCAGTCTGAGAAGACGCAATGGTAGTCTGCTGTGCAATCTGGTTTCTCTGATCAACCAAAACCTGAAGCTGTCTGTCAGCAGACTGCTTGGCTGCTAAAGCCTGTTCGTACTGCTGTTCTGTAATAGAATGGTCTTTTACAAGGTTGGCATATCTTTTCAGATCCTGTGATGTTTTCCAAACGTTTACTTTTGCAGCTTCTATCTGTGCATTGGCTGTTGTTACCGCTGCCTGGGAAGAGCTTATATTTTTTGAAGTAGCCGTAGTGGTAGCTTCTGCATTTGAAATATTGCTTCTGGCTGTTAACAGGGCAGCCTGAGCCTGCTCAAGAGCCATTTTCTGATCCCTGTTGTCAAGGATCACTAAAGTATCTCCTTTTTTTACAAATTCGTTATCTTTTACTTTTACCTCCGCTACATATCCGGAAATTTTAGAAATTACCGGCGCCATATTGGATGTGATCTGTGCATCATCAGTCTCTTCGTGATACTGTCCGTAAGTAAAAGCTCTGTATCCATAAATCCCTCCACCAATTACTACAGCGGCTAAGATGATAGGAAAAACGAAACTTTTTTTCTTTTTAGGTTCAAGTTCAACGGTTGGTTTATTATTATTTTCCATTTTGGTTTCAGTCTGATTATTTAATTGTTAAAGTTCCTGTTGTCTGTAATAGTTTTCTGTACGCTAAAGCGGCATCTGCTTTTGCATTGATCACGCCTACGTTAGCTGATATCTGGGCAGCATCTGCATCCAGCAGTTCTGTCATGGTTGCAAGACCGTTGTCGTATTTATTTTTGGTAATCCTGTAGTTTTCATTGGCCTGTTCAGCAGCTTTTTCATATACTGCGATTCTCTTTTTAGAGTAATCCGTATTCTGGTATTCTCTGTTGACGTCAAGCTTAATATTATCATTCAGCAATTCATCGTTTGCTGCCAGCTGCTTTTCTCTTGCCTGAGACTGTCTCAATGAAGAGTTTTCTTTCCAGATATTGGATAAATTGTAAGAAACTCCAACTCCAACGTTTACAGCATTGTAGATGGTAAGGAATTTTGGAATATCTGCCGCCACATAACCTCCGGTAAATGCTATGGAAGGAAGATTTTCAGCTTTTGCAGACTTTGTACCCAGTTCTGCCGCTTTTCTTTGCTGAGCCAAAGCCTGTAAGTCTTTACGGTTTTCTTTAGCTTCGTTTACATAGTAATCAACTGTTTTTACTTCCGAACCTTCATCGATATAATTCGGGTCCACTTCAATTTCTGTCGTTTCAGGAATCCCCAATAGCAGGTCCATATTGATATTGGCAATATTGTAGTTGTTTTTAGCTTCCAACAGCTGCAACTCGATATTTGAAGTCTGAAGGTTTGCTTTTAAACGGTCATTTCTAGCAATCACTCCATTGTTTTCAAGCTTAAGAAAGGTTTCATCCCTTTTTTGAGAAGCCGTAAGGTTTTCTTCTAAAACTTTGATGGATTGATTCGCCTTAAATAAATTATTGTAAGCCTGGGCAACATTATAAGCAATCGCTATTTTATCATTTTCTGTGCTTAACTTTGATGCTTCCACCAAATATTTGGCAGACTGGATACCATATTTGATTCTTCCGCCACTGTAAACCGGAACACTAAGGTTAACCGATCCATAAGCAACCTGATGTACTTCCGGACCCCCTGCTCCCGCTCCCGAAACACTGGAAAGCTTTAAATCAACAGTGGGTTTAGTAGGAAGGTACATATAGCTGCCCGAAACTTTAAGTTCCGGAAGCTGTCTGTTTTTGGCTTCTAAAAGATCTGCCGTAGCTTCTTCAATCTTGGCGGCATCGATCCTAAGATTTTTACTGTTCTGGATTCCCAGCTGTACAGCTTCATCGAGTGTGAGCTGTTTTTTCTCCTGGGCATTTATGGCTGCAACTCCCATAAAGAGGGATAATGCCAATACCGAGTTATTTATTCTCTTCATAACCTAAAAGGTCTTTTAGTAAATATTTTATATGTTTATTAAGTTCTGTGTAGTATTTTTCGTCAAAAACTTCATCGTCTTCAGTATCATTCAGGAATTCTTTGTACATCTCTTTGGCATTGGATGCATAAAATAAAGTCCCGCTTACGGTGGCATGAAGTAGATAGATAGGAGGATTTTTAGTAAAAATTCCTTTTTTCAGACCACTTTCAAGGACCTGCGAATACATAGAGATAAAGCCCATCTTGGTCTGCTTCAGAAATTCCACGATCTGCGGATTTTCGGTGTGAAGCTGCTCACGCTGCATAATTCTGTAAAAACATTTGTGATGTCTTACTCTTCCGGAAAACTGGTCTACGATTTTTTCTATTTTCTGCCATTCATTAATGTCGGTTCTTTCAAGGATATCTTTGGCAAAGAACTGACCTTCATTCATTCTGTATTCCACTAATTTCTCGTACAGTTTTTCCTTAGATCCGAAATAATAAGAGATCATAGAGATATTTACATTCGCCGCCTTGGAAATCTCCCTGGTGGAAGTCCCTTCGAAGCCTTTTTCAGCAAAAAGCTTCTCCGCAGCAAATAATATATTTTCTTCTTTTGAAACCATAGCAATTCTATTTTCAGGGCGCAAATTTACATAAGATTTCAAACAAATCAAACGATTGATTGATTTTTTAATGTATATTTAATTTTTGCCAATGTAAACAGCTGAAAATTAATTGTATTGAAAGAAAAAAATTTTGAAAAAAAATTAAGAGCCTCAAGAATTCCGTACAATATTAAAGTCCGGAACAGATCCGGACTTTATAGTATGATAAAAATTCAGCTGTAAATTTTGGCTGAACTATGAGTTTTTGTGAATGTAACGTGACAGTTTAATCCCAAGGTCTGTCCAGACAATTTTAGGATTTCCGTTTCGGGTCAGATGAAGATCTGCAGTACTGATTTCTTCCAGAATACTTTCAATATTGGCACCGCTGATGAATTTTGAAAAGCCGTCCCAGTTGAATCCATCTGCATTGATCTTTTTGTATACCAGATTCTCTGACTGGTAGTTCTGGAGCAGGGCAAGCCTGAAGATCTCAGAGCAGTAGTTCAGGAAATTCTTCTGTTTTTCCCTGTTCCAGCCGGCAATTTCTCTGGCCCAGAGGATAATACTTTTAAGGAACTGCGGTTTCTTCTTTACCATAAACGCATCACGCACCCATTGGATAAAAAGTTTTTCGAATTCGTCGCTTTTATGTCCGGAATTTAAAATTTTCAGGGCCTCATTGAGATCTCCCTGTGCTTCGTGAACAATCTCTCTTACTTTTTCTTCTGAAATCTGAAAGTTCTTCTTAAAATAGTTTTCAAGATCTTCGTCACTGATCCTTGGAACTTCTACAATCTGTGTTCTTGAAAGAATAGTCGGAAGAATATCATTGGCCGTTTCAGCAGTAAGAAGAATGAGTGTTTTTGCCGGTGGTTCTTCCAGAAATTTCAGGAATTTATTCGCAGCAGCAATATTCATTTTATCAGCTCTCCAGACAATCAGGATTTTGGTTCCGCCTTCAAAGCTTTTTAAAGCAAACTTCTGGTTCTGGTCATCAATTTCATCTGCAGAAATAAAAAGCTGCTTATTTTCAGACTCAAGAAAGGCTGTCCAGTCGTCATAGCTCGCATACGGAGAAGCCATGATCATTTCCCTGAAATCTTCAAATTTATTCTTGCTTAAAGAATTTTTGTTATCGGTAAAAACAGGGAAACTAAAATGCAGATCCAGATGGTTCAGGTGTTCAACTTTTGAAGCAGAATGTTCATTTTCCTGCCTGAAAATTTCTTTGGCATAGGCCAAAACCATAGGAAATGTACCATATCCTTCTTTTCCTAAAAAAAGCTGGGCGTGGCTTACTCTGTTTTCAGCAATGCTTTCACGAAGAAGTTTTTTCAGATTTTCCTGTCCGGCGATGTTCTCCCAATTCATGGCTCAAAGATAAAGAATTTTTAGAACGGATGATTTCTGAAATGTGAATTTTGCTTCGCAGGTAAATGGTGAATTTTAGTAAGATAATTTATAAATAGGTATAAAAATCACGAGCAAAGCGTATTCACAATGAACAATTCACTATAATTATGGCTATTCATCCCCCTTAACAAACTTTAACCACATATAATTTTTACAATTCATTAATATTTAAGATATTTGCGCATTGTTTTAAAAATAAAGAATGAAAAAAATCTTTGCCGTATCATTCATATCAGTTGGATACTTCCTAAATGCACAGAGTATAAGTAACTCTCCGTATGCAACTTATGGAATTGGAGATGTAAAATATGATAATACGATTGAAACTGCCTCTATGGGTGGTATATCTACTGCTTATATCAGTGATTTCACGAGCAGCTTCAATTTCGCAAACCCTGCGAATAACTCTAATTTCGAGCTTACAAGCATTAGGCTGGAGGCTACCAACGAAAACAATTACTTCAAAACAAATTATAACGATACGAAGTCTACCAAACATTCTACGTATCTTTCTAATATTGCATTGGCATTTCCATTGTCTCCAAAGGTAAAGATGGGACTATCTTATCAGCCTTACAGCTCGAAGAGCTATGAAATTTTAAATACTACTAAAATCTACGAAACTGTAGATAATGTTCAAACATTAAGCGGATATTACACCAACCGTTTTAAAGGAAGCGGAACTTTGAATACAGCGCAGGCTGCGATTTCATATAAAATCGACCAGAATTTCGCAGTAGGTTTGAGAGCCAATCTTTATTTCGGAAATCTTTATGATTTGAATGAGCTTAGGTCTTTTGATAAAGACGGAGTTTCTAATGCTGAATATATCAACGGTTATGAAACCAAAAACAGCATCAAAAACTTTAACTTCACTCTTGGTGGTAGCTACCAAACCATCAATACGCGTACTGACAAAAAGCTCACCATCGGGGCTACGGCTACATTTGGTAACACCAGCAATATGACTACTGAGTATATCAACAGTACTTATGTATATTCTGATGCAGCACAAACTGTTAAAGCTTTAGAAACCGTTATAGATAAGAAAAGCACAAGCTCTAAAAACCTTCTTCCATTACAGGCGTCTTTAGGAGTTGGATACGGAAGTGAGAACCACTGGTTCTTTTCGGGACAGCTTGACTATAAAAAGGGGGAAGATATTTCTTATTTCGGAAAAACTTTTGACTTCCAGGACAGTTACAGAGTTTCTGCCGGAGGATGGTATCTGCCGAATTATAATAACTTCAGAAACTATTTCTCAAGAGTAACCTACCGATATGGAGCTTTCTATGAAAGAGGAAACCTTAAGATAAATGGTACCAGCATCAATAAGTTTGGAATCTCTGCCGGAGTATTGCTTCCATTCAAAACAAGCAGCATTACAAGGATGAGCGGTCTTGAACTGGGTGTGGAACTTGGAAAGAGAGGAACTCTTGATAACAACCTGATCAACCAGAATTTCATTAACTTAAAAGTCGGCTTCAACTTTGCTGACAGATGGTTCAGAAAGACTCTGTACAACTAAAATGAATTTTTCAAAAAAAATATCATATAAAAATATAGCATGCCTTTTTAGTTGTGCTATATTTTTTATATTAACATCCTGTGAGGAAGATCTTACCAAAGCCAATGGAAACAAAAGTAAGAACTTTCCGTCAGAGATTATTAATAATGCCAATATTATACAAAGGGACTCGGGGTTTATATCTTTAAAAGCCAAGGCTCCGATTATTGAAAAATATCAACTGATCGACAGTCCATATATAGTGGCTAAAAGAGGAATCAACATTGAATTTTTCGATAAGAAAAAACCTAAAGTACCCGGTAAGATCACCGCTAAATATGCCCGCATTTTTGAATATAAAAGATTTTACGAAGCCAAAGGTGATGTAAGGATTACTACCAATGAAGGGCAGCGGTTTGCAATGCAGAGTATTTACTGGGATCAGAAGAAGAAAAGGATTTACACCAAAGATACGGTATATGTTACCATGGAAGACGGTTCTACGCTGGTTGGTGCCAATGGTATGACAGCCAAAGATGATTTCTCCGAATATACGTTCTTCAATAATTCAGGGGATTTCAGTACCAAAAGACTCGAAGAAAAACAAACACCTCAATAATATGAAGGTTCAGGCTATTGGGCTCATGTCCGGAACCAGTCTGGATGGTCTGGATATCTGTTTTGCCTCTTTTGAAAAAAAGAAGGACTGGAATTTTCAGATCTTAAAGGCCGAAACCCTTCCCTATTCTAAAAACTGGGAAGACAAACTCAGAAACTCTATTCATTTATCTTCGGAAGAATTACTGGAACTTCATTCGGAATATGGTTTTTATCTCGGCCAAAAGGTCAGAGAATTTATTGGCTGTAATCATCTTGAAAACATCGACCTGATCGCCTCTCACGGCCATACGGTTTTTCACCAGCCTAAAAAGAAATTTACTCTTCAGATCGGAGACGGCAGAGCCATCAAAATAAAAACAGGACTTCCGGTTATCTACGATTTCAGAAGCCAGGATGTATTGATGGGAGGAAACGGAGCACCCTTAGTTCCTATCGGCGACGAACTGCTTTTTTCCGACTATGATGCATGCCTGAACCTGGGCGGGTTTTCCAATATATCTTTAAAACAGAATGGCAAAAGAATAGCTTTTGATATTGCTCCTGTCAATATTGTCCTGAACAGGCTTGCCAATAAATTCAATAAAAATTTTGACGAAAATGGAGATTTAGCCCGGAAAGGCAACATTGACCAGGATCTTCTGAACAAGCTTAACGCCCTGGACTTTTATCACCAGTCACATCCTAAATCTTTAGGAATCGAATGGTGCAACGAAGCTATTTTCCCACTCCTTGAGAATATCGATGTAACGGATGCTATGGCTACCTTTACTGAACATGTCGCACAGCAGATCTCAAACGTGATTAGCTTAAACCGTTTAGAGAATGTTCTCTGTACCGGCGGGGGCAGCTATAATACGTGTCTTATCGATAAGATCAGAGAAAAAACAGAATTTGCCGTCATCATTCCGGAAAGGCAGATCATTGACCATAAAGAAGCGCTTATTTTTGCCTTTATGGGAGTTTTAAGGATGAAGAATGAGATCAATGTTCTTTCTTCTGCAACAGGCAGTACCGGAGATCACAGCTCAGGGGTATTGGCATAAAAAAACCTCCATTGCTGAAGGTTTTCATATTATTTGTAAACTTCGATCTTATCTGTCAGTGTGTTGATAAAATTCTGAAGCGGTTTTTCTACCATCATTTTGATAAAAGGATTAAATTTCCCTTCAAAAAGCATCTGAACTTCAGTTTGATTTTCGTTGATAGGGTTTAAAGCCGCCGTCAAGGTAAAATCCAAACTTGAGCTTGCAGACTTCAAAACTGCTTTCTGCTCGTTCACTTCATCTATTTTCAAAGCAATTTCAGGCATTCCCTGAAGACCGAATTTGAACCCGTTATCTCTGGTTTCAAATTTCTGAAGACCGTCCGGCATAAAATCTTTATAGTTTTCAGGCGATTTCAATATTTCAGACAAGTCTTTAGATGATTTATTGACAATAATCTTTCGTCCTTCTAAATTCATTTTTTATTTTTGTATTTAAATTCTTAATTCTTACAAATATATGTATAAAGTTTTTGTGAACGAAAAAAAATTATTAGTGTCTAAGCATCCCGAGCCTCTTGAAAAAGAACTTAGGTACGAAAGTTTCACAACTTTAGAGATTGCATTGGATCTTTTGGAAAATACATCTGTGAAAGAACTTAATGTTTTCGGTGAGAATATTGAAGAAATCTGGAGCGAATTCCAAAAGCTTTTCAGAATCATAGAAGCTGCGGGAGGCCTTGTCAGCAACCCTGATGGAAAGCTGCTTTTTATTAAAAGGTTAGGCAAATGGGATCTTCCCAAGGGCAAAATGGAAAAAGGCGAATCCCGTGAAGAATCGGCTGTAAGAGAGATTGAAGAGGAAACAGGGCTGAAAAATGTGGAGCTGGTAAAATTCATCAATACAACCTACCATATCTATATCGAAAGAAATGGTGAAAAAATCCTTAAATGCACCCATTGGTTTGAAATGAACTTCAATGGTGAAGACACTTCAAAACCGCAGATAGAAGAAGGAATTACAGAAGTTGCCTGGAAAAGCACCACCCAGATCGAAGATGAAGTTTTCCCAAGCACTTTTCAAAATATTAAATTAATCGTAAAAGAATTCTGGGATTCAAAGCTTAAATAAATTCAATAGACTTTTCAAGCGCAATTCCTCTTGAACCTTTTAACAGGATATTTTCTGCATGGATTTTATTCTGCTTAAGATATGCTATCAACTCTGCCGTATTTTCAAAAGACAGTGATGAAGAATTGGCGGCTTTAAAGTACTTTCCTACCGTAATGATTTGGTCAAAAGCCAATTCATGGGCAAGTTTTAAGATATCCTGGTGTTCTTTTACACTCTCCTCTCCCAATTCAAGCATATCACCAATAATGATGGCCTTACTGCCTTCAAAAGTTACAAAATTATGCAGTGAGGCAGTCATAGAGCTTGGATTGGCATTGTAAGTATCCAGGACTAATATTGTGTTTTCTTTTTTCACGACCTGCGAACGCATATTGGTCGGAGTATAGTTTTCAACCGCATGTTTTATTTCTTCAAAGCTGATCCCGAAATGAAGGCCGAGGCTGGCTGCTGCACATAAATTGGTGAAGTTGTATTCTCCGGTCAGCTTCGAAACTGCTTTTGAGTTTTTATATTCTACTCCTACAAAATGTTCTTCGGAAAACAATCCGAACTGGTAATCGGAAGTATCTTTTCCAAAGGTAATTTTAGGTGTATAGCTTCCCGCTTTTTCTGCCTGTATCGGGTCATTTTCATTGACAATAATAGTCTTATGGTGTGTTTTCAAATAATCATACAGCTCAGATTTTCCTTTGATCACACCATCAAATCCACCGAAGCCTTCCAGGTGAGCTTTCCCGAAGTTGGTGATATATCCGAAATCAGGCTGTGAAATAGTGCATAAAAGCTCAATCTCTTTCTGATGATTGGCTCCCATTTCTACCACTGCCATTTCATGCTCAGATTTAATGGAAAGAATGGTTAACGGAACTCCAATATGATTATTTAAATTTCCGGAAGTATACTGGACATTGAATTTTTCTGAAAGGACTGCATGAATAATCTCTTTGGTCGTTGTTTTCCCATTGCTCCCCGTAAGCCCGATAACAGGGATTTTAAGCTGATTTCTGTGGTAAACAGCAAGCTGCTGAAGAAATTCCAGTGTAGAAGGAACATAGAAGATATTTCTATCTTTATTTTCAAATTCCTGGTCCTCTACAATTACTGCCAGAGCTCCGTCATCAGCAGCCTTTTCTGCCAGGGTTGCAGCATTGAAATTTTCACCGGAAAAGGCAAAGAAGATATCATTTCTGCCAACTTTTCTGCTGTCGATCGTCACTTTATCTGACTGTAAAAATAAAGGATAAAACTGTTCTATATTCATACTTCAAAAATAAAAAAACCTTCCGGAAATCCGGAAGGTTTTTTATAAGTATTTTTTGATAAATATTATCTTCTAGTTCTGCCTTTTTCACTAGCTCTGGCATCCTGTGCAACACGGAATCCAATCCATCCGTAAGCTTTGCCTTCGTTTTTGTATCTTCTTTGTCCCGGATCCAGCCAATATGCTGTATCCTGCCAAGAACCACCTTTTACAACTCTTACGTCATTAGATACTGCAGACGTTCTGTCTCTGGTATCTTTCTGAAGTTTTACTCTTCCACCTGCATCTACAACAAATCTTCTCTGAGGAGCATTGTACATATCAAATGAAGAAGCTGAATCTGAAGCTCTGTAATATTCTAAAGAAGACTGTCTGTCACCATCTCTGTAGTTTCTGTGATCAGCAATAGTTTCTCTTTCAAACTGTCCAGGAAGACCTCTGTAGACTAATCTACCGTCTGCTAAGGTATCATACTTGATCGTACCTTCGTCAATCATTTTGTAAGTTCCGTCACCGTTTCTTACAATAGCCTGAGGCATGTTTCCTCTATAGTAGTTGAAATCATTGAAATCTTCATCAATAATTGGTCTGTAAACGTCAGCCGTCCATTCAGAAACGTTTCCGTACATACCGTAGATTCCAAGATCGTTAGAAGGATATTGTCTTACGTCTGCTGTTTGTGCAGCTCCGTCGTTTTTCCATCCTGCAATACCTGAATAGTCACCTCTTCCCATTTTGAAGTTTTCAAGGAACATTCCTTTATCTCTTCCTTTGGTACCTCTTAATCTTTCGATCTCAGGTTTTTTACCTAGGTATTGGTTGTATTCTCTGTTTTTAGCCATACCAAGAGCAGCATATTCCCATTCAACTTCGGTAGGAAGTCTGAACTTCTGAACCATTGAAGCATTGGGAGCTCTGTTTGCAGAAAGAAGTCTCTGGTTGGTTGTTTTCATACCAGATTTCTGCTGCATTCTTTTCTCGTTGATATATCCCTGCATTTCCGGATCATTCGCTTTGAATTTATCCATGTTGAATGCAGTTCCGCCCTGGTTATTGGATTCGTTGATGTACAAATCTTTAGCAATAACTCCGGCTTGCATTAAAGCTTTTTCATTCGCTCTGTCTGTAAGCCATTCACAGTATCTGTTCGCCTGAGTCCATGAAACGCCTACTACCGGGTAGTAATCGAATTCCGGAGAACGAAGATACGTTTCATTATAATCGTTTCTAGCTAGTTTGTTGTCCCATAAAAGAGTATCTGGCAAAGCGCCGTTATAGATCTCCTTGAAGCTAGGGTCACTTGGTGGAAATACATACTTCAACCATGTAAGGTATTCGCGGTATTCGTAGTTAGTAATTTCTGTTTCTCCGATGAAGAATGAACTTACCTGCATTCTGCGCGGTGTGTTATTCCAATCATGCATAACATCATCTTTCACTAATCCCATTGTAAAAGTTCCACCTTCTACATATACCATTCCTGGCCACCCCTTCTGTTTTTGTTGCTTTCCTGCAAAAAACCAACCTTGTTTTTCGTTTGGTTTCCAACCCGTCTTGCTGACAAATTTTTTAGTACCGCCTCCTTTGCTGGTTCCGGATCCGCCACAGCTGGTTAATGCAAGTGTAGAACTTAATGCTATTAATGAAAACAACTTTAGTTTTTTCATAGTCGATATAAATATTTTCAAAGTACAAAGAAAAAATAAATTATTCAATAAATCAAGTAAACATTTGATTTTTTTGAAAAACGTTAACAAATTAATTTTATTGTATCACAATTTAATTCTAAAATTTTCATTTTATTTGTAATTCAGAAATTTCAATAATAAACATGAAACAAAAAATCACCTTTTTATTACTATTCTCTTTTGTATCAACACTTTGGGCCCAGAGAAAAGCCATAGAATGGGAAGGCTCTAAAATCCAAGATTTTGGTGACACAAAATTAAATCTTCCAAATTTCAAAAATGAAGGTTTTTCGTTCAGCCAAAATAATGTTTTTATCATAACCAAACAAAAAATAGGAGAAAAGCAGCTGAAAGTTTCAGACCTGGCCTGGGAAAATATTTCCACTAAGGATTTGTATGATCTTGATAAGGGCAGACTGCCGGATTACGACATTGCAGATGTTAGTTATTATACTTTAGAAGGAGAAAGATATGCAAGCATAAGTGTGTCTCTGTTTAAGAATGTAAAGGGACGTATCCAGAGACTTTCTTCATTTAATATTTCTGAAACAGCTGCTCCCAACAATTTCAGATCCGGAAATGTAAGCAAAGTGGGAAGTACAGCGAACCCTCTTTCGAGCGGTGGCTTTTATAAGATTAAAGTAGACAAGTCCGGGATATTTAAAATTACAACACAGTTTTTAAAAGATAACGGCATTAATCCTGCTTCTGTAAATCCGAAAAACTTCAGAATTTATGGAAACGGCGGGGTTATGCTTCCCGAATACAATTTGGACACAAAATACACCGCACTTCAGGAAAATGCGATTCAGGTAGTGGGTGAAGAAGACGGTGTATGGAATGACGGGGATTATGCTTTATTCTATGCTCAGGGACCAAACGGATATAATCTCTATGATACATCCAACGGAGATGGTTTCAAGAGAGTGGATACAAGAATGGACAGGAGCAATAATCTCAAAAATATATATGAAGATTTTTCTTATTATTTTATTAATTTCGATAAAGGCGCAGGCAAAAGAGTTCAGCCGGTGGATGTCAATCTCCCGGCCGGTAATCTGATAACAAGATATGATAACTACCAGGTCATCAACAATGACCAGAAGAATCTCTTAAAAGTAGGACGGATCTGGGTAGAAGAAGCACCGTTTACAACAGACAAAGCCGTTACTTTTACCACCAATTCACCAATACAGGCTGGTGATGTTATCAGATACAGAACACAGGTGGTAGGTTATAGATCCCAGCAGAATACTGTTGAATTTAAAATCAACAACCAAAATCCAATAGTTCAGGCGGTTCCGGCTAATACCAATAATTATGTATTTGATTTTTATCAATTAAGATATGACGGAACGATATCCAATCTGAACGGAAACCAGATTACCCTTAATTATGCCCCCAATATTTCTGTAAATCCTAACGGAGCTTTCCATTTTGATTATGCAGAAGTACAGTATAAGGAAAACCTTACCTTCAACGGCTCCCAGATGAACTTCAGGGATTTCTCTCTTACCAGCGGAACCAATACACAATATGGCTTCGGTATTTCCAATGCTACCAATCTTGAGCAGGTATGGGATGTAACTGATATTTCCAATGCCAACAGAAGAGTAAATAAAGCGGGTGCAGGCAGTTTTAACTTCGGTTATTTTACTTCTGATCCCAATTTCAACAATGAATTTGTGGCTTTCCGCGCTGATGCAGCTTATAACCCACAGTTTGTAGAAAGAGTTGCCAATCAGAATCTTTCCGGACTGCAGAATGTAGATTACCTGATCATTACAGTTCCTGAAATGATGGGACAGGCACAGAGACTGGCCAGCTACCATCAGACTAAAAATAATTATACAGTAGAAATCGTGGATGCTGCCAAGATCTATAATGAATTCGGAAGCGGAAGCAGGGATCTTACTGCAATAAGGGATTTTGTAACAAAACTTAATAACAGCGGAAGACTTAAATTTGTATTCATTTTGGGAGATGCTTCATATGACTATAAAAACAGAATCTCCGGCAATTCCAATATCGTTTCTGCATATCATGGTGAAAATTCAGCTGACTTTGTCGGTTCTTTTGTAACCGATGACTATATTGTAATGACCCAGCCACAGACTGCATCTTCTATTGAAAACAACCTGCCTGATATTCCTGTAGGCAGAATTCCCGCAGCCAATGTAACTGAAGCAGGAAATATGGTCAGTAAAACCCTTGCCTATTACAACGCTCTTCCCGGCCAGTCTTCTCCTTTCGGAGAATGGCGTATGAAGCTTGATTTTGTAGTAGATGATGATAAAGACGGCGGAAGTCCGTTCCATGAAGTAATGAATAATACGTTGTCCAGTATTTTTGAAGTCCCTGGTCAGCAGGATCTGAAAGAATATAATGTAAGAAAACTATATCTGGATGCTTTCCCTGCCCAAAGTACTGCGGCCGGACAAAGATTTCCTCAGGTGACTCAGGCTATTTCAAATGATATCGGGAACAGTCTTTATCTGTTCTATTTCGGACATGGAGGTATCAACGGATGGGCACAGGAAAGGGTACTTACAAGTACGGAAATTCAGAACTCCAATAACTTTTCCAATGTTTACAGCAGATTTCCGTTTGTCTCTACCATTACCTGTGAATTTACATTATGGGATGAGCCGGCTACTTCTTCTGCAGGGGAACAGTTTATTAAACTTAAACAGGGAGGTGCTGCCGCCATGATCACATCAAGCCGTGCCATTGGAGTAGATTACGGACGTAACTTTACAGATCTTTATACCAAGAATATTTTCAAACTGATCGGCGACGATTTTGAAACTTTAGGATATGCCCATTTAAATGCTAAAAAACAAAAAGGAGCCAATATTGACCATCTGAAAGTAAATTTACTTGGAGATCCGGCGATGAAACTGAGCAGACCTCAAAGGCAGCTTGTTATAGACAATATAGAATCTCCGGTTCCGGGATTGATCAGAGGTCTGGATTTCATTAAAGTGAAAGGTCATATCAACAATCCTAACGGAACGGTAAACACCACTTTCAACGGAAGGGTTTCTATCAATATTTTTGATAAAAGACTGAACAAAAAAACTTTGAATAATGACGGAGTATTATCGCCTGTCATGGATTACACAGAAGAAGGAAGTGCTATTGTTAAGGCTTCAGGAACCGCAGTAAACGGAGTATTCACTGTAGAATTCTATGTTCCGAAGGATATCAACTATGCCGTAGGACAAGGAAGAATACTGGGCTATGCGGACAATAAAGCAATGGATGTATTCAATAACCAGGCAGTACAGGTGGGAGATATCAACCCGAACGGGATCAACGATAACGAGCCTCCAAAAGTAAAACTGTATATGAATAATACAAATTTTGCAGACGGTGGAATCACCAACCAGAATCCTATGCTTTTGGCTTGTGTTACAGATGACACGGGGATCAACTCCACAGGTTCTGGTGTAGGTCACGATATTACTGTTTATCTTGACGGGCAGATCATCAATACGGTTGTCCTGAATGATTTCTTTGCTTCAGGCGAAGGAAACGGATGTCTTAATCCAAGTCTTGCCGACTATCAGAAAGGAAATGTAACCTACCCTTTCAGGAATTTAGCAATTGGGCAACACCAGTTAACATTTAAAGTTTGGGACATAAACAATAATTCAACAACGTCTACGTTAAACTTTGAAGTTAAGGATGAAACCGATCAGCATCTGATCATTAACAGACCGCTGAACTGGCCGAATCCGTTTACCAATAAAACATACATCCAGTTTGAACATAACTGCGATGATATTTTAGATGTAAATGTTCAGATCTATACGATAACAGGAAAATTAGTGAGAACATTATCTCAGCCTGTCGTTGCAGAACCGTTCCTACAGGGCTTTAGAACCCCTCGCCAGGCAATAGAATGGGACGGAAGAGATGATTTTGGGTCAACTGTTGCAAAAGGTACGTATATTTTTAAGATATTTGCAAAAAGTCAAAATCAAGAAAAATGCAAAGGAAGTGCTACAGCTGTAGAAAAAATGGTACTTTTGAAATAAATTAAATAATACATAGATAATAATTGTTATAAAAAACTGATAATATATAAAAGACAACATATGAATTTAACTACTAAACTGCTTTTGGGATTTGGTTTAAGTGCTGGTTTTTTAGGCTATTCGCAAGATTTAAGTAAAATAAATCCAGTATTGACCGGAGCTCCCTTTCTGAGAATTGCACCAGATGCAAGAGCTGGAGGTATGGGAGATCAAGGGGTGGTAACTTCACCGGATGCATTTTCACAATTCTGGAATGCGGCAAAATATCCTTTTAGCAGAACAAGTTCTTCCGTAGGTCTTAACTATACACCTTATATGGGAAAACTTACCAATGATGTATTTTTACTATATGGTGCATTCCATAAATTTTTAGGACAGGAAGAAAGATCCACTATTTCTGCAAGTATCTATTATTTCAACATGGGTGAGGTAGATCTTACTCAGCTGGTAGGTTCAGAAGTCACTTCTATGGGGACATCAAAACCTAATGAGTTTTCCATTGACGTTGCTTACGGTCTGAAACTTTCTGATTCTTACTCAATGGCTGTTACCGGTAGATTCATCCGTTCAGATTTAGCCGGAGGTTTCAACACAGATACGACCCTTAAAGCTGCCAACTCTTTTGCAGTTGACGTTTCAGGATACTATACTTCGCCAAGATTTTCAAGTTTCGGAGGATATGACGGTAAAGTGAACGCAGGTTTCGCAGTTCAGAACTTAGGTCCGAAATTAGACTATACAGGAAATGAAGAATCCAGATCTTACCTGCCTACTATGGCAAGACTTGGACTTGGATATGATATGTATTTGGATGATATGAACAAGATCGGCATTAGTGTAGAAGGTTCAAAAATATTGGTTCCGGGCTCTGAATATGTAGGAATAGATCCAAACACAAGACAGCCAAGATATGAAATTCCTAACGTAGGCGTAATGGCAGGGATCGGAAAATCTTTCAAAAATAAAAACTCTATCATGATGAGTGGTGCTTTGGAATATTCTTATGACAATGCCTTTTCAGTAAGAACAGGTTACTTCCACGAAAGCGAAGAGCAGGGAGCAAGACAGTTCGCTACAGCAGGTATCGGATTGAAATACCGTTCTTTCGGGCTTGATCTTTCTTATCTGATCAATATGTCAAAAATCAATACGGCTTTAGATAACACCCTCCGTTTCGGTCTTACCTGGAATATTGGTGATGAAACATCTAATGTAGATTATTAAAATATTTAATACCTCAAATACAAAAGCCTCATTTTTTAATGGGGCTTTTTGTTTGCACTGAGTCAGCGACTGGACAATGGTGAATTTGCTTCGCAAGTGACTAGTGAATTTGTTGAGGAATAAAAAGAAAGTTCACTGCAAAGAAAATTGACAGCACAGCTTATTCACCATTCATAATTTTACGGCGAACAGTACAATCTTTCATACCAGATTCGCCATAAGCACAACGATCCAAATTGCCAATTGACAAATTATTAAAGAAATATAATATATAAGTTTGCAAAAGTCTCATTTTTATAAGGCGTTTCTTGTTTTCAATAATTAATTTTGTAGTATGAACTATTCAGCAGAACTCAAAAAATTTGTTACCAGCCAATATGTATATTCTGCGATCAGAATTACGCTGGCAACCGTTCTGCCCTGTTTAGTCCTTGCCCACTTCGGAATTTTAAAAGAATACTTTCTTTTTCCCCTCGGAACCAGCTTTGTAGCACTTTGTGATCAGCCCGGGCCTTTTATAAGAAGGAGAAATGCACTAACGTTTGCTATTTTTTGTTTTGTGTTCGTTGCATTTATCGCCAGCATGATTATGAATTTTAAAGTTCTGGTCATTCTGGAAATCATTGTGTTCGGAATGTTTTTCTCTCTTATCGGAGTCTATGGACAAAGGCTTGCCGCCGTGGGTTCGTTATCTCTTGTTGTAATGGCAATCTTTATTGACGGACATCTTACCGGGGGTAATATTTTTAAGAGCCTGCTGATCTTTGCGTCCGGCTGTATCTGGTTTTTGTTGATTTTCCTTATAGTCACCACTATCCAGCCTTATAAACTGGCGGGGCAGATGATCGGGGAAAATTACCTGCAGCTCGCAGAATTTTTAAAGATCAAAGCTAATTATTACCAGAAAAATCCTGATTTTGATAAGCTTACCACTCAGGTCATTGCCAAACAGATCGGGATCAAAAACCTTCAGGAAGAAACAAGGGAAACCGTTTTCAAAACGAGAACCATCGTTAATGAATCAACCACCACCAGCCGGTTACTGATGCTGATGTTTTTGAATTCCATGGACCTTCATGAAAAACTGATGACCTCTGAAAGCGATTATCAGAAACTGCAGCAGAGCTTTGAAGACAGTATGATCCTGGTCAATATCCACGACTACCTCAACCTGCTTGCCGAAGAAATTACCAATATAGGAATCTCGCTACAGATCGGAACAAGGGCAAGATCCATATTCGATCTGGAGCATGAGCTGAAAAACCTTAACGTTCATTATTTTGATTTACGTAATAAACAGATGACGCCTGATAATCTGGAAAATTTCATGATCCTCCGCCAGATTCTGATGCGCATCAACGAGATTACAAAAGAGATCAACGAGATCTATAAAGTATTTTCCCAGGATGTAAAACTGGCTAAAAGTCTTTCCACCGGTTTAGATTTAAAAAAATTCATGCCTAATGAAGAAAAGCTCAACTTCAAAGTTTTAAAGAATAATATTTCGCTTTCATCCTCTCATTTCAGACATGCGATAAGAATTACCACGGCCCTGCTTGTAGGTTATCTTTTCTCTATGTTCGATTTTCTGGGTCTGGGTCATACCTATTGGATCCTGATCACGATTACAGCGATATTGAAGCCCGCCTACTCCATTACAAAAAAGAGAAATCTTCTCCGTTTATACGGAACCATTGCAGGTGCAGTTATTGCCTATACGATTCTACATTTTATACACTTCAATGGTCTTTTATTTACTATTCTGCTTTTAAGCATGATCATGTGTTTCAGTTTTCTGAAAGGCCGTTATTTTTGGGCTGTCCTTTTTATGACCATTTATGTTTTTCTGAGCTTTAACTTTTTAAATCCAGGAAATGTAAATGTGATCTTTAAAGACAGGATTCTGGATACCATTATTGCAGGAGTCATTGCTTTTGCCGTATCATATATTGTTCTTCCTGTATGGGAACATACTCAGAACCTTGATCTGATGAAAAAATCTGCAGCAGATAACCTGATCTATTTTAAAAGTGTTATTTCCAAATTCTTGCAGGGAAATTTTGATATAGAAGATTATAAAGTAAAGCGGAAAAATGCTATTATTTCTCTGGCTAACCTTTCCGACAACTTCCAGAGAATGATCTCTGAACCGAAGAACCAGCAGAAAAAACTGGAAGTCGTCCACCAGTTTGTTGCAACATCACATTTGATCACAGCTTATACCGCTTCCCTTTCCCAATACTCTAAAAACAATGAAAAGTATCCTGAAATAGATGCCGAAAGCTGGAGCAGAAAGATTGAAGCCGAAATGCAGCAAACTTCCGTTTTATTACATGGAAACGAGATCAATGAAGTGTTAAAAATGGAAAGCCGTCTGGAACCGGAAGATTCTTCCATTGAAGATATGCTTTCGAAAAGAAAAACAGAAATCGAGGAAAATGATCTGGTTGACAGAAGGGATCCCGATAAAATATCACATTTAACGGAGCTTAAAAACATCCACGATATCCTGGAACTGATCTACGATGTAGCTAAAGAACAGAGAAAAGTGATTGAAAAATACAGAAGCGAAGCAGATGCTACTCCTCCACAATCGTAAAGCAGTAGTCATCAAAAAATTCCACCCTCGCCTTGAACTCATCTGAAAACTGTTCGTCATAAACCCTGCAGCTTATTTTATGAAGATGCTTGAGCTCAAACGGCTTTACTTCGTAATTCTTCTTGAGAGACCAGTATTTGGAATGATGAATCTTGTACATGCTTTCCTTTACACTCCATATAATAGTATAGAAAGCCGGGGCATTATTTTCAGGGATGAACCCTCTTTCATTTTCATAGGTGAATTTATCGATGACCCTTAGGATCTTTGGATTGAATTTTTCAATATCAATGCCTATTTTATTTTTGGAAACCGCTATAGCTGCAAAGGGAAATGAATGGGTGATGGAAACTTCCGCATCTTTAGGTGAAAGGAAAGGCTCTCTTTCTTTATATAGTATTTTGGAATGAGGTTTTAAACCTTTCAGAAGTTTACGGACCATGAGCACCTCCAGAAGTTTTTTCGGATGGTAATCTTTTACCTTTTCTGCATTTTCAGGTTCCAGAAGCTCATTGATGTCAAGTTCTTCGCTTTCATCATATTTCCATACAAGAATCGTGGCATTGTCATCTGAAAAGTCTCGGTAAAGGGGCATCGTTTTTTTATTCGATAAAAGTAGTAAAAAGATGTGGAAGTGGAAAGAGAATAGATGATGGGAGCCGGAAGATGGAAGTTACTTTACTCTTCATAGACGCCATTGACTTTAGGTTTTGATGACAATGAATCTTTTAAACAAAAAAATGTCCTTTATTTAACCATGATAAACTTCCATCTCCCCGCTCCCATCTTTCTAATATTTATTTCGACTGATGGTTCACATCATTTCTGTGCTCAAGAATCTCAAGATTCTCATCAACAAAATAAGCACTTCCAAATCCGTTTACATAAGAACCTTTTACAGGCTGCAGAGCAATAAGAATGAAATCTCCCATATCAGAAATAACATCAACCACTTTTCCGTGAGTTTCTTTAAGCTTAGAAACAACAGTGTTCCAGGTTTCAGAATCTCTTTCTACCTGCGATGCTGTGGCCTCGATGGTGAGACGTTCGCGGGCGTAGATCTGTTTGGTTGCAGATTCGTCTTCAATAAACATCACAGAAGTTTTTCTGCCGTCTGCAAGATTCTTGGTATGTTTTGCCATAAAAGATACCAGAATATATAATGTATTACCTATCTGTACAAAAGGTGCATAGCTGGAATTAGGAATTCCTTCAGCATCTACCGTAGCCAAAATCATACTTTTGGTACGTTCTATCAGTTCCTTTACTTTTGGAGTAACCGGCTTTGCCTTTCTATTGGCCTCTTCCTTGGCATTTGTATGATTCATAGTATAAAATTTATCTGAACAAAAGTAGTTATTTATATTAAGACTAAATAATATTAAACTATGTATAATCTCATAAAGTCTAACTCAGCCTGCCGTTTTTTTATCTTAATTATTAATTGTAATTTTGCATTTCGTTATCAACTGAATTTAAACTTATTCATTACATATGAGTACTACAACACAATACGTTCCTTACAAAGTGAAGGACATATCCCTAGCAGAATGGGGAAGAAAAGAAATTACCCTTGCCGAAGCAGAAATGCCAGGTTTGATGTCTATCCGTGAAGAATACGGACCATCCCAACCTTTAAAAGGAGCAAGAATTGCAGGATGTCTTCACATGACTATCCAAACAGCCGTGCTTATCGAGACATTGGTGGCTTTAGGAGCTGAGGTTACCTGGTCTTCTTGTAATATTTTCTCTACTCAGGATCACGCTGCTGCTGCTATTGCTGCTGCAGGAATTCCCGTTTATGCCTGGAAAGGTCTGAATGAAGAGGAATTTGACTGGTGTATTGAGCAGACTTTATTCTTCGGTGAAGACAGAAAACCATTGAACATGATTTTGGATGATGGTGGAGATTTAACGAACATGGTTTTCGATAAATACCCTGAATTCACAAAAGACATCAAAGGACTTTCTGAAGAAACCACTACAGGTGTACACAGACTGTACGAAAGAATGAAGAACGGAACTTTAGTAATGCCGGCTATCAACGTAAACGATTCGGTAACTAAATCTAAATTCGACAACAAATACGGATGTAAAGAATCTGCAGTAGATGCGGTAAGAAGAGCTACAGACGTTATGCTTGCCGGTAAAAGAGTGGTAGTTTGCGGATACGGAGACGTAGGTAAAGGTACTGCTGCCTCTTTCAGAGGAGCTGGTTCTATCGTTACGGTTACTGAAATTGACCCAATCTGTGCGCTTCAGGCTGCTATGGACGGTTATGAAGTAAAAAGACTGGATACGGTTGTAGACAACGCTGATATTATCATCACTACTACAGGTAACTTTAACATTGTAAGAGGAGAACATTTCCTTAAAATGAAAGATAAAGCGATCGTTTGTAACATCGGTCACTTCGATAATGAAATCGATATGGCTTGGTTAAACAAAAACTACGGTCAGACAAAATCTGAAGTGAAGCCTCAGGTAGACATCTACACATTAGAAGGTGGTAAAGAAGTGATCATCCTTGCTGAAGGTAGATTGGTAAACCTTGGTTGCGCTACAGGTCACCCAAGTTTTGTAATGTCCAATTCTTTCTCTAACCAGACATTAGCTCAGATCGAATTGTGGAACAATTCCGCAGCGTACAAAAATGAAGTGTATATGCTTCCAAAGCATTTAGATGAAAAAGTAGCTGCTTTACACCTTAAAAAATTAAGCGTTGAACTGGAAACTCTTTCTCCGGAACAGGCTGAATATATCGGTGTAGATGTAAAAGGGCCATTCAAGCCTGAATACTACAGATATTAAGATTTATTTCAATCTATATACAATCCCATTATTTAATATAGTGGGATTTTTTTTGCAGCTGTTTCCCGCTATCCGCTTCTACTCCTCGCTCCAAAGCTAAAGCCAGGACATACTGCGGGGTAACCGCTGCTATCGGGGCTAATGAAGTCCCAGTTACTCGCATACCCGTATTTTACCCATATTTTGATACCACGACTGTTAAGTTTAGAAAAAATGAATATATTTAGCCTCTTAAATAAAACAGTTAATTAATGAAAAAACAAAGAGTATCAAATGCGTTCGTAGCCGCATCTTGGGTAGCATTGGGAGCAGGAATGATAGGTTTCATCGTAGGTCTTGCCAGAGCAGAAATGCTGCTGAATGAAAAAGGATATTATTTCACCATCCTTCTTTATGGCCTGTTTGCCGTAGTTTCCCTGCAGAAAGCCGTTCGTGACAGATTGGAAAATATCCCGGTAACGGATATCTATTATGGGATCTGCTGGTTTGCAACGCTTTCTTCCATTGTCTTACTGGCGATAGGGCTTTGGAATGCCACTATACTTCCAAGTGAAAAAGGGTTTTATGCATTTGCATTTCTCCTCGCTCTTTTTGGCGCTATTTCAGTTCAGAAAAATACAAGGGACAATATGGCCCAGGAATAATAACAAACGCTCCGGATATCGGAGCGTTTTTGTTTTATAAATCTATAACTTAAAAGAAAGTCATTCACTTTACCTGATAAGAAAGACAACAAATCTAAAATTCACAATTGACTATTCACAGTTATATTACTTATCATATTGATTCGGATGCTGAGCTTTAATATCATCAACTGTTCCCAATACTTTATCTTTCAAAGAATCCTGATATTTCTGAAGGTTTTCTGCAATTGCATCGTCTGCACTTCCCAGGATCTTTACAGCTAAAATTCCGGCATTCAAAGCTCCGTTTAAAGCGACCGTCGCCACAGGAATTCCGCCCGGCATCTGAAGGATAGACAGGACAGAATCCCACCCATCAATAGAATTGCTGGATAAGATAGGAACCCCGATCACGGGTAATGTGGTACAGCTGGCTACCATTCCCGGAAGATGTGCTGCTCCTCCCGCTCCTGCAATGATCACTTTAAGACCTCTTTCTTTAGCGGTTTTCGCGTAGTCAAACATCCTTTCAGGTGTTCTGTGTGCCGAAACTACCGTCAGCTCATATGGAACATCAAGGCTTTTCAAAAAATTTGCAGCCTGTTCCATGATCGGCAGATCGCTCTGGCTGCCCATTATAATTCCTACCATCTTCAATTTTTATTAGATTGTCAAAGATAAAAAATTAAAACCTGCCGTTACAATATCTTATCTCAGAAAAAATGAACAACGTACTCATTTTGGCCCAAATTTTCCATCTGTATCACTATAAATCACAGCATCTGTATCCATAAAATAGAACTTATTTAGGATATATTTGCCTTTATACCTATCAATTTGAAAGACTATAAACTTACTTTTGCAGTACTGACCGTTGCTATTGTATGGGGAACTACCTTTTTATCCATCAGGGTAGCAGTGGAAACTATTCCTGCATGGTTTGTAGCCGGGATCCGTCAGTTTCTGGCTGCCATTATTATGCTCCTGATTCTCCTGTACAGGAAAGAGTTTAAATGGATTGGCTGGAAAAACCTGAAATACCAGCTTATTTTTTCGACATTAATGCTGATCATTGCGAACGGAATGACAACAGTAGCGGAAGAAGAGGTTACCAGCAGCCTGACTTCCCTAATTAGTGCCTGCTCACCTATTCTCGTTTTCGTGGGAAGCCTGGCATTAGGACTCCAGAAGTTTCATCCAAGAGCTTTTATCGGGGTCATCATGTCTTTCAGTGGAATTGTTTTCATATTTTGGGATGGGATTCATGATCTTAAAAATCCGGACTATGCCTTAGGTATTCTGTTTCTGTTTATTGCCATTGCAGGCTGGGCTTCAGGGACCATCTTTACGAAAAAAATGAATATCCAGAGTGGCAATATTTTTCTGAATCTGTTTTATCAGTTTCTGTTTGCCGGCGTGGTACAGATTATTCTTGCATTTCTGCTCTCAGAAAACTATAATTTTGGGAACTGGAGTATAAAAAGCATATCTGCAATGCTTTATCTGTCTGTTTTTGGCTCTGTAGCAGCATTTTTTGCCTTTCATTATGCATTAACCAAGGTTTCGCCGGTGCAGATATCGATACTTGCCTATATCAATACCCTCATCTCCATATTTTTAAGCTGGCTGATTCTTAATGAAGAAATCAGTGTTAAATTTATTATAGCTGCCGTATTGATTATCGTGGGGGTATTTATCATTAACTATAATCCGCAAATGTTCAAAAAACAGAAATTAGAATAATAAGAATGCAGATTATTCCAACTGTTGAAATCGAAGCTTCAGCATTACCGGAAATAAAAACCGACCCTTTTGTTTTTTTTAAAAATCACCTGTGTGGCCTTATATATGGGCTTTAAAATTTAAGGATTTAAACTGAATATTGACTTCAACAGTGTCATTTTCCCCTATCATTTAAGCTTATTTGAACAGGGAAATTTTATATTTTCCTTATTTTTTCCTATATTGTTTACCCCAATACTGACAATATGCTAAAAAACACAATTTTCCTCCTTCTTGCCGGCTCATTTCTCCTAATCAGCTGTGACTATAAGGAAAAAGAAAAAAATCTGACTGAAAGAGAAAAACAACTGCTCGAAAAAGAAAAAATATTCGCCAAAAAAGAATCTGAGTATCAGTCTCTTTTAAAAATGAGAGACAGTATTTTTGCAAAAAAAGATTCCGTGAAGATCGTTTTATGGCCGGAAGAAATTTCGGGCCCGTGGACCGGAAAAGTCATCTGTACCGAATCTAACTGCAGTGATTATGTAGTGGGTGATCAGCGTACGGATACCTGGGAATTCGACAGCGATTCTATTCATCTGTCGGCAAAAATCATCAACAACAATAACCTGGTAAGGGTTTATTCCGGTAAATTTGAAAATAATGAGGTTAAACTCAATTTCAGAACGGATTCCACTTCTCAAAAGAAAGTAGAGATGAATGTCCTGCTTAATGATATTTCCGATACCAAACTGAAAGGAACAAGAACGATTACTGCCGACAACGGCTGTACAGCCAAATTTTCCGTCGAATTAGTACGTTCCACAAAATAAAAAACACCTATGATTTTACTGAGTATACACAATCTGAGTTTTCCTATAGAAGATCCGGTTCTAAAATTCCTGTTGGTACTGGTCATCATCCTTGCCGCTCCCCTGCTTCTGAATAAAATTAAAGTTCCGCATCTGTTGGGCCTCATCATTGCAGGAGCTGTAATAGGGCCAAACGGCTTTAATGTGCTGGCAAGGGACAGCAGTATTGTTGTAACGGGAACTACGGGTCTCCTTTATATCATGTTTCTTGCAGGATTAGAGATTGATATGGGCGATTTTAAAAAGAATAAATGGAAAAGCCTTACTTTCGGAATCTACACATTTTCCGTTCCTTTCGTCCTGGGTTATCTGGGCGGTTATTATCTGCTGCATTTCTCTATACTGACTTCCATTCTTTTTGCCAGTCTTTTTTCCTCGCACACACTGATCGCCTATCCGTTGGTCAGTAAGCTGGGAATTGCCAAAAACAAAGCGGTGAATATCACAGTTGGCGGAACCATGATTACCGATATTCTGGCGCTTTTGGTGCTTGCCGTGATCGTAGGAATGTCGCAGGGTGATGTGGGTACAGAGTTTTGGCTTAAACTATCTGTTTCCTTTATAGTTTTTGCCCTGATTGTCCTGATTGTATTTCCGATTATAGGACGCTGGTTCTTCAAAAAGGTAGATGACAAGATTTCGCAGTATATTTTTGTCCTTGTCATGATTTATCTGGCAGCGATGCTTGCTGAGCTTGCCGGAGTAGAAGCCATTATTGGGGCGTTCTTTGCCGGACTTGCCTTAAACAGGCTGATTCCGCACACCTCATCTTTAATGAACAGAGTAGAATTTGTAGGAAATGCCATCTTTATTCCGTTCTTCCTGATCAGTGTAGGAATGCTGATCGACTTTAAAGTTTTCTTTAAAAGCTGGGAAACACTGGAAGTAGCAGGAATCATGCTTGTTGCATCCATCGGAGGGAAATATGTGTCAGCCGTAATGACTCAAAAAACGTTCAGACTGTCCAAGGAGGAGGGAAAGCTTATCTTCGGATTGAGCTCTGCTTCTGCAGCGGCAACATTAGCCTCCGTAATGGTAGGATACAATATTATTCTTTCTGAAACGGAGACCGGCGAACCGATAAGATTGCTGAATGAGCACGTACTGAACGGAAGTATTCTTCTGATCCTTATTTCCTGTACCATCTCTTCATTTATTTCAATGGCCAGCGCCCAAAAAATTGCAGAAAGCGACAATGAAGATACGGTTTCCGGCAAAAGCCATGAAGAGGAAAATATCCTTCTGGCTATTAACCATGAGGAAACTGTGGAAAGGATGGTAAATCTTGGTATTTTGATCAAAGCCCATTCTAATACCGAAAACCTGTTTGCTTTAAATGTCATCAATGAGGATAAAAACGAATCTTCTGTAAAAAATGCTGAGAAGCTCCTCCATCAGGCAGCCGATGCTGCTGCCGCAGCTGACGTTAAAATGCAGACGCTTAAAAGGTATGACAACGATGTGATCAACGGGGTTAAAAATGTCATTAAGGAACAGAATATTACAGACCTTATCATTGGGCTGGAAGATGAGAAAGGCTTCTCCCCTTCTTTTGTCTACAATCTCTACAGCGGATATCTTCAGAATGATGACGTGAATGTACTGGTGTACCATGCAGCACAGCCACTCTCCACTATAAAAAAATATGCCGTGATGATTCCTGAAAATGCCCATAAGGAAGCAGGATTCTTCCATGCGATTCTGAGGGTATGGAATATTGCAAGAAATTCCGGTGCCAGCGTCGTTTTTTACGCTCCGGAAAACATTCTGGATATCCTTCAGAAGATCGTTAAGAAAGCCAATATAGAAGCTGAATTTATCATTATGAGTACGTGGCAGGATGGTGAAAAAACAGCGGCAAAGCTAAAAGAAGATGAAGCACTGATTGTCCTGATGGCCAAACGCGGGATGAAGTCCTACATTCCACGTATGAGACTGATCCCGGAATTGCTGAACAGATATTTAAGTGACAATAATTATCTGCTGATCTTCCCGTTCTCAGAATTTGACGAAAACAGCCCGGAAATACGTTCGGTAGGCAACCATGGAGATTTTGTGGAAATAGGAAATGTAATTCAGAAGATTTTTAAATAACAAAAGTGAAATGAAATAGCCGGAAGAAAATCTTCCGGCTATAATTATCAAAGAAATATCTTTTATTACATTACATACCAACGCCCACAAGCATTATGACACCCAAAATTATTTTCCGGATCAAAGCTTGGAGATTGAAGGCATGCTGTCTGACTTGTATAATACGGCTGTCCTGAGCCCCACCATTGTGCACACTCCGGAGTAATTCCTCCTTTTACAGATTTTAAAGATTCTCTTGAGATTTTTTTTAAGTTTTTCATAGTAAGTAGTATTTGATGTTTTATCCGGGTTTTTATACTTCCGGATTTTCCATTATGAAAATACATGTTTTATTTTAATTTCAATGTATTTTTATTACTAAATCACAAAAATAAGTGAAACAAATTTCATAAAGAGGCACAATTCACAATCTAATGTAATATCCGGGAGATATAACAGAGTATTTCTTTATGAAATATTTCCATCATAATTTAGAAAAAATAAGAAGGCTTTAATTAAGAATCTGCTTATTCAATCTTCTATTTTTTTCACGAAAAGTTTTTACATCTAAATTGAAATAAACCAAAGGTAGAATCAGCTTGTTGATTCGATGAAGCAGACGGATTACAGTTATATAAAAAGAGCTGTAATGATCTTACAGCTCTTTTATCTTTTATTTTAAGTTTTATTCGGCAATAACCCTCACCATACTTTTCACTTTCACCAGCTTTTCCATGAGCTCTTCTCTGGAATCAGCCAGCACATTGATGTGCCCCATTTTTCTTCCGGGTTTGGTTTCGGTTTTTCCGTAGAGATGAATATAGGTTTTCGGTAATTGGAGAACATCATCCATTCCTTCGTAGATCACTTTTCCGGCGTGTCCTTCTGCTCCCACAAGATTCAGCATTCCACTGTAGGTAAAAGCATCTGTGTCTGCCAGTGGCAGGTTTTTAACAACGCGGTACATCTGCTCAAACTGGGAATTGGTATTTCCTTCCTGGCTTTGATGGCCTGAATTATGCAGTCTTGGAGCAGTTTCGTTCACCCATATTTTTCCATTTTTATCAAGAAAAAGTTCGATGGCAAAAAGGCCGGGTGAGTTGACAGCAGCAAGAAATTTCTCAGTAACGGAATCAATCTGCTTTTGGATATCATCGCTTAAAAATACAGGACAGATATTGAAATCCAACAGGTTCAACTTTGGATCAGCTACCATTTCTGTTACCGGAAAAGTTTTGGTTTCACCATTTTCATTTCTGGCAACGATGACGGAAAGCTCCTTGTCGATATCAACCAGACTTTCGATCACGGAAGCCTCTTTCCATAAATGCTGATAATCATCTTCTGTTTTGATCACCTGAACGCCTTTTCCGTCATAACCGCCGGTGTTCATTTTCTGCACAAACGGCAAAGGCATCATGATTTTTTCTTCACTATTCCAAACAATCTGAAATTCAGGACTTGGAATACCGTATGTTTTATAGAATTCTTTCTGAAGGATCTTCTGCTGGATGGTTTTAATAATAGTAGCATTAGGAACTACTTTTACACCCTGCTTTTCAAGCGCTGCCAAAGCATCGGCATTAACGTGCTCTATTTCGATGGTAACTACGTCTTTATCTTTACCGAAATTCAGTACCGTATCATAATCGTTGAAATTTCCCTGTGTAAAATGGGAGATGCTGCTGCACGGTGCATCGGAAGCAGGATCCAGTGTATAAAATTGGTCATCGTATTTCAGTGCGCTCTGTATCAGCATTCTTCCGAGCTGTCCGCCTCCTAAAATTCCTATTTTCATTCTTACTTTTATTTTTTTCTATTAGATTTAAATGGAAAGTTTTTATTGAATTTTATCAATCTTCAAATATCCAAGTCCTATTGGATTTTCCTGATTCTCTGCCTCAGATTTTATCAGGATAATGGAATATTTTTCTTTCATTTTTTGTGGCAGTATGTCATTAACATTGAATATATCATCAATATCAACGCCGTGTTTATCATCAATATGGCTTACGGCTCCTTCAAAGCCCATTGTTGCATAAAATTCTGTTGTCTTTGCCCTTTTGATAATTTCACCCATTGATTTTCCTACCATCAGGTGCTGTTCGTGAAACTCTTCAAAAAAACCTTTCTTGTATCCTCCTAAATTAAGGAAATACAGCTGATCTTCAGACGGCTGATCTGTTTTTTCAACGATCTTCACCTCATATCCGTCTGCAAATCTCACTTCCTGATGACAGTCTACATGAATTTTACCTTCCGCTTCTTTCCAGAAATCTTTCATATCGGGAACAAGATCTTTAAGGTTTTCTGCGATCCCGAAAAAAACGTCATGCTGCTCGATATTCCTGCCCTTGGGCGTTGCACCGAGAATGATATAAAATAATTTCATTTCAGTTTTCATAGCTGCAAAAATACGTCAAATTTATCTTTTTTAAACGTTTGGCAGAGTACTACAATAGTTTTATATTTGTAGCATGTCAGAAATCATCATTCTGTTTCTCGGCGCAGTTTCCGCCGGTCTTTTGGGTTCACTTACAGGTTTGGGAGGAGGAGTTATCATTATTCCTTTATTGACGCTGGGTTTCGGCGTTCCGATGCATTATGCCATTGGGGCTTCTTTAATTTCAGTGATCGGTACTTCCTCAGGTGCTGCCGTAGCTTTTGTGAAAGAAGGTTTCACCAATATGAGGATAGGCATGTTCCTGGAAATCGGTACTACTGCGGGAGCTATTATCGGAGCATTGGTTTCCGGAATGCTTAATCCCAATACCATCGGAATTATTTTTGCAAGTATCCTTTTATTAACAGTTATTATCAACCTTAAGGGAAAACCTGATCACCAGGAACCTTTGATAAAAGGAAGTCTTGAAGAAAAACTGAAACTGTACGGAACTTTTCCTGACAAAGGGGTTTTAAAAAGCTATTCTGCAAGAAATACGGTTCCGGGATTCCTGATGATGCTGTTTGCCGGTGCCATGTCCGGGCTTCTAGGAATCGGTTCCGGTGCATTGAAGGTTCTGGCAATGGACAATATGATGAAGCTGCCATTTAAGGTTTCTACGACTACAAGTAACTTTATGATCGGTGTAACAGCTGTGGCCAGTGCCCTGATTTACTTCCAGAGAGGTGAGATTATTCCTGTAATTGTGGCTCCTGTACTGATTGGTGTGGTGGTAGGAAGTTTCATTGGTTCAAAAACCCTGATGGTATCCAAGACGAAGAAATTAAAGGTATTCTTTGCGATCGTGATTACCATTCTATCTATATATATGATGTATAACGGTATCAATAAAAGTTTCAGATAATGAGAAAGAATTTTACAGATGTGGATCTGAACCGTTCGGTAGGAAATCTTCTGAGACTGGGCGTTATTTTGTCTGTGGCAACGTCATTGATCGGCTTTATCAAACTTTTTATGGAAGGCTTTAAAATGCCTAAAAAATACACTTCTCTGGACATGGGTTCCTCTTCTGAAAAGGTATGGAGCATGTTTTGGAATTCTTTATGCAAGGGAGAAGGGATGGCCATTATTCAGCTGGGAATACTGCTTCTGATCTTTACTCCTCTGGTTAGGATTATTTTTGCACTGATAGGCTATTTAAAAGAAAAAGACTACGTGTATGTAGTCATTTCTTCAATCGTGCTGGCCATTATGGCAGTCAGTTTCTTTACGGGTTACGCCCACTAATTTTACATTTCATAAAACTCCAGCGGAAGCTGATCCGGATCCTGGGTAAAGAAAAATTCTTTTCCTGTATATTCATCTATGCGGATATCTTCACAGATGAGACCTTTTTCTATGAGCTCTTTTCTTTTGTTTTCTACATTCTCTACTGAAAAGGCCAGATGCCTTAAGCCACATGATTCAGGACGGGAAGGTCTTGGCGGAGGATCAGGAAATGAGAACAGCTCAATAACATAATGGTCCCCAATAGCGAGATCAAGTTTATATGACTGTCTTTCTTCACGGTAAACTTCGCGGATAATACTAAGACCTAAAACTTCAGTATAGAATTTCTTTGAAACTTTATAATCTGAGCATATAATGGCAATGTGATGGATCTTCATTTTACATCTTTTAATTCTTCCTTCAGCTTCTATAGATTTAGAAGTGAAATCAGATTTTAATTCTTAATTATTTTAATTCTCTGCAGTTTTCTTTTCTTCGGGTATCGATAATATACTGAATTTTCCAGTCATTCTGCTGCTTGACCAATTGAAAGCTGTTTGCCCCGCAGTGTGAAAATTTGCCTTTAAAGAAGAAGGAATAAGGCGTAAATACACTGGCAAGCCCGCCATCCGTATGTATAGCATCAATGACAATTCTTTCATCAAGGTCATCTTTTGAAAATTTGGAAACGGAAGCGATAAATTCCTGTATATTTTCATTTTTCACTGTTCCGTCTTTAGCAATGCTCTGAAGAACAGCTCCTTCTGCAAAGGCAGATTTCATCAGTTCAGGATCTGCATTCTGCATTCCTAAAAACAGATTACGGATCGGTTTTTCTATTTCCTGATTCTGCTGTCCGAAACAGAAGGTACCGAATAGCAGGGCAGCTGCAATAAGTTTATTCATATGGGCTTAATTAATCTGACAGAATAAAAATAGGGAAAATTATGCTAAACTATTAAATTAACAAAGCTTAAAAGCGAATTGATTTGAATTCTATAAAAAATAAACTATTTTTATCCGTTGATTAGATTATATGTGGGGTATTTATTTGTCGTTAATCGGATTGCTGGTGCTTTTGACACTCTTGCCTAAAATTCAGAATTCCCATTGGATATTCAGGGTTCCGGAATTTGGTAAGATTCAGATTACGTATGCTGTTTTGATTACTTTTGTTTTGGGGCTTTTACTTGATCAGCCTCAGCATATCTGGTATTCACAGAGTCTTCTGCTGTTACTGTTTATTCATCACGGGGTTACCCTTGTGAAATATACTCCGCTTTATCCGGTCAAAAGACATAAGCAGCAGCATAAATCTTCTCAAAAACTGCATTTTATTTCTGCCAATGTTTACCAGTTTAATAAGGAATACGACAGATTTATTCAGCTTATTAATAAATACAGCCCCGAAGTTTTTCTGACCATGGAAAGTAATGGAGATTGGGAACAGGCCATGAAAGTTCTTGAAACAGATTATCCTTTCCAGCATAAAGTAAACCTTGAAAATACCTATGGAATGCACTTCTACTCTAAACTTGAGATCAAGAGTGCACAGACTCATTATTTTGTAGCTGATGATATTCCGAGCATTGAGGTACATCTAAAGACTGAAGATGGCTTTTCGTTTGTATTTTTCGGGGTGCATCCGCCCCCGCCAAGTCCTACTGAAGAGGAAACCTCAAAAGAGAGAGACGGTGATCTTTTAAGTGCGGCCAAACGGGTAAAAGATATCCATGAGCCGGTTATTGTTGTAGGAGATTTTAATAATGTGGCATGGTCGAAATCATCCATATTATTTAGAAAAACAAGCCATTTGATTGATCCCAGAATAGGACGTTCCTTTGTGTCTACCTTTCATGCCAAATACCGTCTGTTGAGATTCCCTATCGATCTGATGTTCCACAGTGAAGATATTTTCATCAAAGAGCTTAAAACCCTGGAAAATTTTGGATCAGACCATCTTCCGGTATATTGTGAGTTTTTCATAGACCATCATAATGAAGAGCAGGAAGAGCAGGTGCAGGAAGCTACCCATGAAGAGAAAGCGGAAGCAGAAGAGATGATACAGGAGGGAAAAGAAGAAGATGGCAACCGCGATGAAGTGGTAACGGAAGGATAAATAGTCCTGATAAAAAAACGATAATTTATCTATAAAAAAAGAGACCGTCATGTGACAGTCTCTTTCTTGTTTATATTGTATTCTAAATATTAGAATAATTCTTTTCTGATAATATTCTGACTTCTTTCAGGGCCTACAGAAACCAAATATACGTTGATTCCCAGGTATTCCTCAATGAATTCAATGTATTTCTGAGCATTATCCGGAAGTTCGTCATAGCTTCTTACTTTGGTAAGATCTTCATTCCATCCCGGTAAATCATGATAGATTGGCTCGTAGTTATATAATTTCTCTGTTGAAGAAGTGAAATAATCGATGATCTTATCGTCTTCTGTTTTATAATGGGTAACGATTTTCAGGTTTTCAATTCCTGTAAGTACGTCCAGTTTTGTAATAACAAGATTATTGATTCCGTTGATCATACAAGCATGCTTTAAAGAAACAAGGTCTAACCAGCCTGTTCTTCTCGGTCTGCCTGTTGTGGCTCCAAATTCACCACCAATCTGTCTGATGCTTTCTCCTAATTCATTATCCAGTTCGGAAGGGAAAGGTCCGTTTCCTACTCTTGTACAATAGGCTTTGGCAACACCGATAAGGTTCTGAAGTGAAGTTGGCGGCACCCCGGCACCTGAACAAACTCCTCCTGTAGAAGGTGAAGATGAAGTTACGTACGGATATGTTCCAAAGTCGATATCCAGCATCAAAGCCTGAGCTCCTTCAAATAAAACATTTTTACCGTCTCTGATGGCTTCATTCAATTCAACTTCTGTATCTACAATTCTGTCCTGAAGCTGTTTTCCGATCGCTAAAAACTCGTTGTAAATTTCTTCTACGTCCAATGTAGGTTTTCCGTAGTATTTTTCAAAAAGAGAATTTTTAACTTTTAAGTTTTTCTCAATTTTATCTCTTAAGATTTCAGGATTTAAAAGGTCTACCATTCTGATCCCGATTCTTGCGATCTTATCTTCATAGCAAGGCCCGATTCCTTTCTTCGTAGTCCCGATCTGAGTTCCTCCATGTTCCTCTTCACGGTAGGTATCCAAAAGAATGTGGTAAGGCATGATCACATGCGCTCTTCTGCTGATAAAAATGTGGTCAGTTCTCATGCCTTTGCTTTCGATCTGGCCAACCTCTTTAATGAAAGATTTTGGGTTTACCACTACTCCATTAGCAATGATACACTTCCCTTTGCACTGCAGTACACCAGAAGGAAGAAGGTGAAGTACAAATTTTTCTTCGCCTACATAAACCGTGTGACCAGCGTTGTCTCCACCCTGGAAACGAACAACATAATCCGATTTAGCCGATAAAACATCCGTGATTTTTCCTTTACCTTCATCTCCATACTGAAGACCTACAACTACGTAAGTTGACATATTTTACTTTTATTTTAGATTCATGCAAAATTACTTTTTAAAAATAGGGTGGGCAAATTATGAGAGAAATTTATTTTTGGGGTTGAGGTGGAAATCATTACGGTTTACCTTTTTTTGATTGATTAATTATATCTATATTTGATTTAATTCAAAAACTAATGAAAAAGGTAAAATTAAATAATATTGCAATTTTAGTATTATTTATCACTTCATATATCCCATTATTCAGTTTATTAATCATAAGACAAATAAAACAGAATATTGATTATTTAGAACTTGGAGAATTAAAAAAAGCAAATATTCTTTTGGCCTTTGAAAAGTTTGGATTAAGTTATTTCTTTTTTTTTATTTCAATTTTAGGCTATATAGGTTTGCGGTTTTTACTAACTAATCTTAATATAAGTAAATCTAACGGAGAACTTGTAAAGATTGTTGATGTCGAAAATAAAAATAGTGAAAGCATTGGATATATATCAACATATATTGTTCCCTTTATTTTTCAAGATACAAATAACTTATTTGATATTTCTTCAATCATTTTAGTTTTATTAATGATATTTTTTATTTATACAAAATCAAATATGATAGCTATAAACCCCATATTAAGTATCACTCACACTTTATATCAAATTGAATACAATAAAAAAAATAAAATAAAAAAAGCTCTTCTAATAACTAAAGAAGAAAATTTAGAAAATAATGAGGAGATTAAAATAAATCTAATTACCAAGAATATATACTATGGATAAATCTTTATTAATTGATGTCATAAATAAAGCAAGTGTTGAAAATTTAAACATGTATTTCGTTACGAGAATTCTAAAGGAAGGAGTGAGAGCAAACTCTAGAGTCTTAGAAAAGTTTGATTTCAAAGTATATCAAATAGAAATTACTGAAGAAGTTAGAAAATATCTTTATGATCTTTCATTAAAGCAATTCAAAAGAATTGAAGAAAATGATGATTTACATTTTTTCGATTATGATATAGTTGCTGATGAAACCCAACATCTTTTTACTTATCAAATGGAAAACAAAATAGGTTCTTTTTCTGATGTTGTTTACAATCAACTTAATGGAAGTCCACAAAAAATAACTGATCTCAACGAAATCCTTCAAGACGAAACACTTTGGGCGTATTGTACCGAATTTGAATTAAATAGTAACAAATCATTTTATACTTTTAGAAAAATTTCTCCTGGAAAAGTAGGTGTTGAAAAGCAAAAAGACCAAGAAAAGAAATCTTTTGGCTCTCAAATCAGGACCTATTTTGATACTAATACAAACACCCTATCTTTACTAAAAAGTGAAACCGTTTATTTAGATAAACAAATAGATTGCATCTTTTATGAAGAAACATTTTATGTACTTAAAAAGTTTTTCTTTGAACAGCTTGTAGGATTGCAAGAAGAATACAAAAGGGTTGCAGAAGAAGTTGCAAATTCTTTAGCAAGACATGAGTGTTTTGGTGATATTAAGTTATTATCTGAAAAGATTGAAAAAAATTCATCAATGCATAAAAAGTTAATTAAATTACAAAAAATAGGAAATTTAAATGCCTTATCTTCTAGGACTATAAACAAACTAGAAAAATTAGGCAGAAAGAAAAATGCTCCAATTAACATAAAAGATGGAAAAATTCAATTTGAAAGCGAAGAAGATATTGATAATGTTATTAAATTACTATGTGATTATTTTAAAACTGGGGACTACTCTGGCAAATCGTATGGAACCTATGCTGGAAAAGTTCAAATTGAAGAATAATAAATTGACCTTCCATATTTAATTAGAAAGTCAATTTATTGTTCACCAAAACTTCACCATTCACCTCAAACTCATCATGCGAAATCACCACCAAAGTCCCATGATAGTCCTTAATAGAATTCGTGAGAATTTCTACATTTTGTAGTTCTAAATTATATTCTGATTAGATATAAAAAATTACTTTTTTCATTAATTCTATATCTTTCATTATGGCATCACAAAAATCATCCTACTTCTCCCCAACACCTACCAGCGAGGCAAAACTCTTCCATACCCTGTTCACTCCTGACACAGTTCCCGTAAAAGCTACGCTGCTCATCATCCACGGCATGCAGGAACACAGCGGAAGATATGCTGAAATTGCCGGTTATTTTACAGACCGGGGATTAGCTGTACTCACCTATGATCATCTGGGACATGGGAAATCTGTGAAAGACAAAAAAGACATCGGGTTTTTCCAGCTGGACCAACCCGATGAAAAGCTTATTTCAGATGCTGAAGCAATGAGTAAATATCTCCACCAACAATATCCGGATGTACCCCACTTCGTTCTTGGACATTCTATGGGGTCATTTGTTACGCGCTGTCTTCTTCAGAGAGCTGGCAGCCAGTTTACAGGAGCTATTATTACAGGAACAGGAGGCCCCCTGGCCGGTATCAGTCTGATAAAAGGATACCTTTCATTAGCCAACAAAATAGCACCGCATTATCCGACTTACCTCAATACTCTTTTCAATATTGTTAATAACAAGCATTTCAAGAAAGATCCGGACTTCAATGACACAAGCTGGCTCAGCCTGAATCCGGCCAACAGAAAAGCTTTTACCAAGGATGAGCTGTGCGGACTTCCTTTTACCAATAATGCTTTTTATACGCTGTTCAGTATTTACAAAAAAGCTGCGGCAAGAAACTGGGCTAACACTATTCCGAAGTCTTTCCCTTTTCTTTTTATCAGTGGACAGAATGATCCGATAGGAGATTTCAGCAAAGGCGTGCTGCAAACTGTTGATCATTTAAAACAGGATGGATTTAAAGATGTAAGTACAAAAATCTATCCCGAAATGCGCCACGAAATATTAAATGAGGAAATCCGGGAAGAGGTCTTCAATCATATATACCAGTGGATTTTAACCGTCATTGCGAACCGTAGGTGAAGCACTCTAATTCTGTTCCATTAAAATTAGAAGAGATTGCTTCGTCGCTGTGCTCCTCGCAATGACAAATTACATCTGCTCAATCAGCAAAATCTACGAGAGCATAAAACATCAGGTCATAATGCTTCTATTTAAGCCAAAACAATCTCCCTTTCCACTCCGGTCTCTTCCTGAAACAGCTCATCATGAGAGATCATCACCAAAGTTCCATGATAATCCTTAATAGAATTCGTAAGAATTTCCACATTCTGCAGATCTAAATTATTCGTAGGTTCATCAAGAATAATCATATCAGGAGCTTTACTGCTTATGGAAAGTGCACAGAGAAGCAGCCTCAAGCGTTCTCCTCCACTCAATACTCCGCATTTCTTATCCCAGGTTTCTTTTCCAAACAGAAATCGGGACAACAGGGTTTTCACTTCAGATTCCTGCATTGCACCATCATTAAACTGCTGCACAAATTCATAAACACTTATTTCCTGCCCGATCAGGGAATATTCCTGATCCACATAAATTGTATTAAATTCGGATCTCTTTATTTTTCCTTCGGACGGATTCAGGCTTCCCAACAACAGTTTTATCAGAGTTGTTTTCCCCGATCCGTTTGAACCTTTGATAGAAATTCTGTCACCACTCCTGATCTCAAGACTGATATTGTCTTTCCAGAGGTTTTCATTTCCGTATGTGAAATTAATATCTTCCGCACTGATCAGAATTTTGCCGGAGTGCAGATTGGAATCGTTGAAATTCACTTTCATCTGATCAGAATTTTTCAAGGAAGAACGAAGATCCCGAAGATCACCGGAAATACCACTGATCTTTTCAGCATGAACATCTTTTAATTTGGAAGTATTTTTTTCAGCGTTATTCCGCAGGGTATTCATCATAATTCTTGCTACACCGGATTTCTCCTGTTTCTGTTTTCCTCTTGCATCCAGCTTCTGTTTGCGCTCTATAGTTTCCCGCTCCTTTTCTTTTGCCTTTTTCAAAGCCCTTTCTTTAGCATGAATGTCATTCTGGAGCGCTTCCTGCTCTATTTTTTTCTGTTCAGTATAAAAATCATAATTCCCGCCATAGGTAGAAATTCCCTGGTTGCTTAATTCAAAAATGGTATCAACTAAATTCAGCAAAATACGGTCATGACTCACAATCACAACAGTCGAATTTGTTTTTTCAATGAAATCATACAACAGATTTCGTCCTTCCAGATCGAGATGATTTGTAGGTTCATCCAGGATAATAATATCGGGCTGATTAATTTGAATCCCAGCCAGAAAAACTTTTGTTTTCTGTCCTCCGCTTAAGCTTTCCAGCTTTTGACTTAATTCCAGGTCTTCAAGTTTCCAGTAACTCAGTGCATTCCGGCAGCGTTCCTCAATATCCCAGTCGTCATTTAAAATTTCGAAATATTCTTCATCCACCTCGCCACTGATGATCTTTTGAAGAGCATTCAGTTTTTTGTCAATTTTAAGACATTCTGCAACGGACAGATGATCAAAATTGCCAAACATCTGTGGAACACAGTATACATCGCCCTTCACCGTTACACTTCCTTCTAAAGGCTGAATTTCCCGGGCAATGATCTTCAGAAGTGTAGACTTCCCAATACCGTTGCTTCCTGCTAATGCAGATATGGTGTGAGACTGTATGGTTAAATTGATTGTATTAAAAAGGAGATTCCCTCCGGGAAACCCGTAAGATATATTTTGCAGTAAAATCATTATTTCTTTCTTAGTAATAGTTAAACATCAGCAGCACTTGCGCTACTGTTTGATAAAATCGGAAAGAAACTGAATCCTACATGCTCTATAATTGGGTTTAGAAATACAAAGATAGCAAATTATTAATTATTCATTTTTTACAGGTAAAAAAAATAAAATCTTCATATAAAAAATAAAGGTAAAGGCTAAAAGAGTCTATTACTTTCGCCACCATTAAATTCAACAGATCAAAAATTTTCTTTAAGCCAAGAAGCCGGATAATGGAGATTTTATCAGAATTATTGGGTATAAATACATACTTTTAAGCTGTATTATTTCAATATAATCTTTTTAAGTTACATGTTTATTAAATCCATAATAAAAGTAGAAAAGATTTTAATCAAAAATCCGTAACTTTGCCGACTACTAAAAATTTTTATGGAAAGCATTAAAGTTCACGACAAAACTTTCGTTCCTTATCTGAAGGACGCCGAAATTCAGGAAATTGTAAAAGAAACAGCGTTAAGGATTTATGAAGATTACAAAGACGAGGTTCCTGTTTTCATCGGGGTTCTGAACGGGGTGATCATGTTCTTCTCAGATCTTTTAAAATACTATCCGGGCGAATGCGAAATTGCTTTCATCCAGATGAGTTCGTATGCAGGAACAGAATCTACGGGGATTGTTTACCAGAAAATGGAGCTTACTAAAGACGTGAAAGACCGTCACATTATTCTTGTAGAAGATATTGTAGATACAGGAAACACGGTTGAGAGTCTTTTCAAATATTTTACGGAAACACAGCGTCCGAAATCTGTAAAGCTGGCTTCATTTTTATTAAAGCCTGATGTGTACAAAAAAGATTTCAAGCTGGATTATATCGGAAAAGAGATTCCAAATAAATTTGTCCTTGGTTATGGTCTTGATTATGATGAGTTAGGAAGAAACCTTTCGAATCTGTATCAACTGGAAGAGGGACAGATCAACCATTAATTACTGCTACTAGCTTTTGGCTATTAGCCATTAGCTTTAAATATTAAAATCGAAATAAAGTAAATATTAACTAAAAAAGCTAAAGGCTGAAAGCTTAGTGCCGGAAGCTGCAAGCGAATCAACATTATGATAAACATTGTTCTGTTCGGCCCTCCAGGAAGTGGAAAAGGAACACAAGCTCAAAACCTGATCGAAAAATTCAATTTAAAACAGATTTCAACAGGCGACCTTTTCAGATATAACATGAAAAATGATACTGAGCTTGGAAAACTGGCTAAGTCTTATATTGATAAGGGAGAACTGGTTCCGGATCAGGTAACAACGGATATGCTGATCGATGAGCTCAGAAAGCCTACCGATACCAACGGATTTATCTTTGACGGCTACCCAAGAACGACTGCCCAGACGGAAGCTTTGGAAAGAATTGTAGCAGAGGAACTGAACGACAAGATTGATATCTGTCTTTCATTAGTGGTAGAAGACAAAACGTTGGTGGAAAGACTTCTGAAGAGAGGGGAAACCAGCGGAAGATCTGACGACAGCAATGTGGAGATCATTGAAAACAGAATTAAAGAATATTATACTAAAACAGCGGAAGTTGCCGAACTTTACAAACAACAGGGAAAATATGTTGAAGTAAACGGCGTAGGAGAAATTGACGAAATTTCCCAAAAACTTTTCGCTGAAGTCGAAAAAATTAAATAATCGGGACAGGAATTACAGAATTTGGAAAATTCGGATTCTGTAATTCAAAACCCGCAACACAAACTATATGTCTAACTTTGTAGATTACGTAAAGATCCATTGTAAAAGCGGACACGGAGGTGCTGGTTCTGCCCACCTTCGCCGTGAAAAATATATTCCTAAAGGTGGTCCGGATGGAGGCGACGGAGGTCGTGGCGGACACGTCATCATGAGAGGAAATACTCAGGAATGGACTTTACTTCCACTTCGATACACCCGTCACATAAAAGCTGACCGTGGTGAAAACGGAGCGAAAAACCAGCTCACCGGTGCTGATGGTGATGATATTTATATCGATGTTCCGATCGGGACTATCGCTAAAAATGAAGAAGGCGAAATTATCGGCGAAATCCTTGAAGACAAGCAGGAAATTATCTTGATGCAGGGAGGAAAAGGAGGAAAAGGAAACGAACATTTCAAATCTTCCACCAACCAGACTCCAAGATATGCACAGCCCGGAATGGACGGCGAGGAAGGTTTTGTTGTTTTCGAGCTTAAAATTTTGGCTGATGTAGGTTTAGTTGGTTTTCCAAATGCCGGAAAATCTACCCTTCTTGCATCCGTATCTGCTGCAAAGCCTAAGATCGCAAATTATGCATTTACAACCCTGACACCCAATCTGGGTATTGTGGATTACAGAAATTACAAATCATTTGTAATGGCTGATATTCCGGGGATCATTGAAGGCGCTGCTGAAGGAAAAGGTCTGGGACACAGATTCTTAAGACATATTGAAAGAAATTCCATCTTATTATTCTTAATTCCGGCTGACTCTGAAAGTCATTTCCAGGAGTTTAAAATTCTGGAAAATGAATTAACGGAATACAATCCTGAACTTTTGGATAAAGATTTTATCATTTCTATTTCAAAATCCGATCTTCTGGATGATGAGCTGAAAAAAGAGATTTCTGCTGAATTTCCTGAAAACAGAAAGCCGTTATTTTTCTCCGGTGTTACGGGAGAAGGCCTTGTAGAACTGAAAGACGCTGTCTGGAAAAAACTTCACGGATAAAAGATGATACACTCATTGAAGAAAATAACAGCACCCGCTGTTATTTTTGTTTCATTTCTGCTGCCTGCCCTGGCTTATGCTCAGGACAGCTTTTCATTCATGGAAACATCCAAACAGGATGATCCGGCTCCTTTCAGTCATAAGGCGTTCTTCAAGTATGAATTCAATAAAAGGTTAAAGTATAAATTTACTTACGACAATAAAACGGCAGATCATGGTACAAATAATGAGGTGAGTGATATCATTGAATACTATATAAATGAAACGGATCTTTCTGTCCTGTATTTTAACAACAGCAGAAATGGGGTTATTTATAATTTAAGCAAAAAAACTAATCCTGTACTTCCTGTTTCGATCAGGGATGAGAGTAAAGAGATCAAACCCGGAAATTTTGATTATTTCACTGGCGACATTGCCTTGGAGTCGGAAATTGCTGAAATCAGGAAAAGGAAAAAGGTAAAAGCCGATCAGATTTTAGAACTGGTTGAAAAGAAAGCTGAAAATAACCTGATCCACTATAAATATAATCTTATCCGTAATAATAAGGGAAAAACAAATCTGGGAATCATTGAGTTGGATATAACCAACAGTGACCAGGATTTCAACAACAATATCCTCTATGCTATGGAACCTTTGTTCTTCAAAAATAAAATAATGTTTGACAAAGGCGAAATAAAAAACTATTCCCATTACAGCTCTGCAAAAAAGAGGACAAAGCATTATGAATCAATGAATAATGACTCTGTACTTTTAAGATTATCATTCACCAAAGGCTGCTGTGTTTCATCTCTGGAATAGCTTCTACACGGAGACTCTTCTGTATTTGGAATAATTATTGAAATAAAACCAGAAAAAATCATCCGCGATGAAATATATACTAAGTTTCTGTGCATTTATATTTTTATTATCCTGCACAACCCGGAAAACAGATTCCAAATATGCTAAAATTGAATATCAAGCGGGAGCATGTTTCGGATCCTGCCCTATTTTCACGATGACCATCAATCCGGACAGGACTGCCATCCTGGAAGCGGAGCATTTTAATTTCTCGAAAGATTTTTCGAAAGGTGAATTTTCAAAACCGCGCGAAGGAACTTTTAAAGGGGTGATTAAAGAAGCAGATTATAATAAATTGGTTAGCTTACTGAATGGTCTTGATATAAAAAACCTGAAAGATCAGTACGGAACAAAAAATATTACGGATCTGTCGACATCTTATTTGCGAATTAATTTTACGGACGGAACTTCCAAAAACGTAGAAGACTACGGCAAAAGAGGAACTGAAAAACTGAGAGAAGTGTATATGTTCATCGAAGAACTGAGACACAATCAACAATGGATAAAAGTAAAATAATCCGTTTAAAAATATTTAGACTACCTTTGCATCGTATAATTCCTTCACATTGAGGGAATTTTATTTTAAATTTAAAAAACAGTTCATTTGAATTTTACAGACCTAAACTTAATAGAACCTATTGCAAAAGCAATTGAGGAACAGGGATATACTAATCCCACGCCCATTCAGGAAAGATCTATCCCTGAAATCTTAAAAGGCAGCGACTTTTTAGGATGTGCACAGACAGGAACAGGAAAGACAGCGGCGTTTGCCATTCCTATTCTTCAGAATTTATCAAAAAACAAGACCAAAAATAATCATATAAAAGCCCTGATCTTAACGCCGACAAGAGAACTTGCCATACAGATCGAGGAAAATATTAATGCATACGGAAAATACCTTCCGCTAAAACAGCTCGTAATTTTCGGAGGTGTAAAGCAGGGAAATCAGGAGGCCGCTTTAAGAAAAGGGATCGACATCCTGGTAGCCACTCCCGGCAGACTTCTGGATTTTATCGCTCAGGGTATTATCAGCTTAAAGAACATTGAGATTTTTGTTCTTGATGAAGCAGACAGAATGCTTGATATGGGTTTTGTACATGATGTAAAAAGAGTGATCAAACTTCTTCCGCAAAGAAGACAGACTTTATTCTTTTCAGCAACAATGCCTTCTGAAATCCAGAAACTGGCAGATTCTATCCTGAATAATCCGGTGAAAGTAGAAGTAACTCCGGTTTCTTCCACTGCAGAAACAATCAAGCAGTCGGTTTATTTTGTTGAAAAAGACAACAAGCTAAATCTTCTTTCCCATATTTTAGAGAACGATATTGCAGATTCTGTATTGGTATTTTCGAGAACGAAACACGGTGCCGATAAAATAGCAAGGAAACTGCAGAAAGATAATATCTCAGCAGAGGCTATTCACGGGAATAAATCACAAAATGCAAGGCAGAACGCCCTGAATAATTTTAAGTCCGGAAAAACAAGGATTCTGGTCGCCACAGACATTGCTGCAAGAGGTATTGATATTGATGAACTTAAATATGTAATCAACTTCGAACTTTCCGATGTTTCTGAAACGTATGTTCACAGGATCGGAAGAACGGGAAGAGCGGGAGCTGAAGGGTCATCGATTTCTTTTGTAGACAGTCTTGACCTTTTAAATTTAAGAAATACGGAGAAACTGATCGGAAAGAAAATTCCTGTAGTAAAAGATCATCCTTTCCATACTGATACCCTGGTAGCGCAGAAAAGGGATTCTAATAACAAGCCTATGGCAGCCGGTGGTGATAGAAGACCTCCGAGGTCACCAAAGCCGCAGAATAATAACAATAAGCCTGCAGGCAGCACTCCAACAAGCTTCAAGAAGCCTAAGAATAAAAATTTCACCAGAAAAAAATAATATCAAAGCCCTTTTCAACGAAAGGGCTTTTTTTATAGAGTGGCTTGTTCTGAAAAAAAAGGCCGGGAATTGATACCCTTTTCAAGGTTTAAAACCCTTGACAAGGGTAACCGCAAAATAGCAGAATGAATCCATCACAACCAATCAACTCTATTCTTTTACCCCAAATAGTTGTTGTGCATTTTCCGTAGTTATCCTATCAATTTCAGAGAAATCCTTCCCATAGATATTTACCAGCTTTCCGGCTACGAGCTCCAGGTAAGAGCTTTCATTTCTTTTTCCTCTGTGCGGAACCGGAGCCAGATAAGGGGAATCTGTTTCCAGGACGATCTTATCCAGGGGAATTTCATTCAGAAACTGGTCTATTTTCCCGTTTTTGAATGTAACCACTCCCCCTATTCCTAGCATAAAATTCAGATCTATCGCACGTTTGGCCTGATCCAGGTCTCCCGAAAAGCAGTGAAAAATTCCACGAAGCTTAGGGTGTTTTTTTCTTTCCAGGACTTCGAACGTTTCATCGAAGCTTTCTCTTGTATGGATCACGATAGGAAGATCCTTTTCTATAGCCCAGTCGATTTGCTGTTCAAAAGCTTTAATCTGGATATCCAGCGTTGTTTTATCCCAGTAAAGGTCGATCCCGATCTCTCCTATCGCCGGAAAATCTTTCTCTTCCAGATAATTTTTAACGATATCCAGTTCTTTTTCCCAGGACTCAGGCTTTACATAGCATGGATGAAGTCCCATCATGGAAATAATCTGTCCTGGATATTCGGATTCCAGCTGCAGCATCTTTTCATGGGATTCCGAATCAATGGCAGGAAGATAAAATTTTGTGATTCCTTTGTCTACAGCTCTCTGGATAGCTTCTTTTCGGTCTTCGTCAAATTCTTCAGCGTATAAATGGGTATGTGTATCAATCATTTCTTTAAAATTTTAACAGATCTTGATAAGGATTTTCTAAGCCCATCAGTAAACCGAAAGCCGGCTCAGTTTTGATTCCCTGTTTCTTAAGTTCTATTATTTTATATTTAAAATCTTCTCCTTTTTCTTTTAATATTTTGTATTTGGCAAGCATATGCAGGTAAGCATTCTGTTCAAGTGAAGGTTTATTCTGTCCGAAAATTTCTATTGGAAATTCTTCAAGCATAAAGTTCAGAACGATACTTTTTTCTCCGTCAATAATGATATTTTCAACTTTTACATCAGTATTTCCCGGTATTAATCTGCTTATGGTGATATCATCTAAAAAATCTTCTTCAAATTTAAGATCTACTTCACAAATGATATCCAGATCACTGTTTTCAATATCAATTTCAATCGGTATTGTTCCGGCAAGAACTGGAGAATAGGGTTTCAATTTCTCAAAGACCTGATATTTCTCAAGAACTTCATAGGCTCTTTTCTGCCTTTCATTTCCGGATTTCAAATAACTGAGATTCGTGAAATCAATCATTTATAAAAATTTTATGCCTTACTTTTTCCCTCTGGGCTTCAATTCTGCGATTCAACTTTTCTCTAAACTCAATATATTTCGGATCCTTTTCATCATCAGTTCTGTGTTCCAGTGCTTTATTGATCTTAAAATTCTCTTTGATAAAACTTTTTGTCTCATCTGAAAAATAGGCTTCCCCGAATTTATCGAAGATGTAATTAACAGCCTGTGATGTCGGATGGATCATATCTTCCTTATAAAAACGGTAATCACGCAGATCATCCATGAGTATTTCATAAACGGGCAGATAATAGCAGTTTTCCAGTTGTAAAAGTGCTTCATGAACCGCCGTGATCAGTTTGGATTTACTGAGCTGATTCTCCATCATTCCATCCTTGGTATGGCGTACAGGTGATACCGTAAAAAGAATCTGCACATCATCCCTGCAGATATCTTTCAGGTTTAAAACCGTATTATAAATGGAGTCTGTAAGTTCCTGATGGGAAAGCAGCCGTTTTTCAAAAAACTTCTGAGGAATCTTGTGACAGTTGGCAGCCAGCTTTTTCTTCGGGATAAATTCATAGATAAATGAAGTTCCATACGTAATGATCACCCAATCTGTTTCCTGCAGAAACCTGTTGCCTACTTCTATTCCGGCATTTATTCTGTCCAGAGTTTGGTGAACATATCTTCTGTCGAAGCTGCTGTGATGATCCAGAGAAATAAATTCGTCATTAAAAGTAATCAGCTCATCTTCTGTATAAAACTCCGAATCATGGAGTCTTTTAACGGCATTACTGATCGAAAACGGATTAAAAATAGTTCCAAACGGATTATTAACTGTCTGTAGCTGTCCCTGCCCCAGTAAATCGGTCATTTCTGAAGCAAAGCACGAACCTATTGAAAATATTTTATCTTCAATCTCAATCTTTTTTTCTGATTCCGGGATGTCAACTTCAGTTCTGAATTTCATTAGTAAGGGATTAGGGATTAGAAATCAGGGTTTAGGAAACTGCAATAAATAACTAATCCCTATGCCTTAATTCCTGCTACCTTTATTTAACTTTCTCTTCTCAACAGATAATTAGCCAGTTCTATGAAAGGTTTTTTCTTTTCTTCAGGAATGTTGATCTTCTCCAGGTAGCTCTGCCCTATTTCATTGTGCTTTTCGATCAGGCGCAATGCTTTCTCATCTACTTTGGTTCTTCTGAAGATCTTTTCCACTCCATATACTTTATCAATATTATCGGTTTTCTTACCATACCAATGATCCAGCTCTCTTCTTTCTTCCTCTGTTGCATGTTCTCTGGCTAAAAGATAAAGCACCGTTTTTTTATTTTCATAAATATCTCCGGCATGCTTTTTACCAAACTGAGCCTGGTCTCCGAATACATCAAGATAATCATCCATAATCTGGAAAGCAATTCCGATATGTTTTCCGAAATTGAATATCGCTTTGGCATCTTTAAAATTAGCTTTTGCAATAAGCGCTCCTATTTCAAAGGAAGATGCACTCAGAACTCCTGTTTTATAAGTAATCATTCTGATGTAATCATCATATGTTACATTCTCCTGGGTTTCAAAATTGATATCGTATTGCTGTCCTTCACACAGCAGAAGTCCTGTATGGGTAAAGATCCTGACACATGCCTTGAAAATTTCAGGCTCAAGGTCTTCGAAAAACTTATAAGCTTTCAGCATCAGCCCGTCTCCGGAAAGGATCCCAACATTGATTCCGTGAAGAGTATGGATCGTAGGTTTATTTCTTCTTAAAGGAGCCTCATCCATAATATCGTCATGGATAAGGGTGAAATTATGGAAAAATTCAATGGCCAGTGCAGGTTTTATTGCTTGTTTAAGATCTCCCCCGAACAGGTCGCAGGCCATCAGTACCATAATAGGACGAAGACGCTTTCCGCCATGGGAAATGATGTAGTTCATCGGGTCATAGAGTTCTGCAGGCTTGTCTTTAAAAGTATACTTAGTGATGGCTTCAGCAACAATCTGCTGGTATCTGTCTAAAAATTCCATAAATTTAATAGTTTAAACAAAAATACAATTTTTCAAGGCTTTATAAAACAAAAAACTTTGCCCGAGGGACAAAGTTTATATGATGCATCTGAATTTTTAAATTAAGTCAGAAATGTTACTATAAGGTACGTAATTCCTGCAACAATTGCTGAAATAGGGATCGTAAGTACCCAAGCCCAGAGAAGGCTTACTGTGATTCCCCATCTTACAGCAGAAACTCTTTTTGTTAATCCAACACCGATGATAGAACCTGTGATCGTATGCGTGGTAGATACAGGTATACCAAAGTGATCCGTGATAAATAATGTGATTGCTCCTGCAGTTTCTGCACTTACCCCTTCAAGAGAAGTTACTTTTGTGATTTTAGTTCCCATCGTTTTGATGATCTTCCATCCTCCGCTCATGGTTCCTAAACCAATAGCAAGGAAAGAAACTAAAGGAACCCAAAGGTAGTGCTGGGCAAAATAGTCAAAACGGCCCGCTGAAGGAATGCTCAGGTATACAGGATCCTGCAGCATCTCAACATGGTAGTAGATCAGCGCTGCCCCGATGATCCCCATTACTTTCTGGGCATCATTCAGACCGTGTCCTAAGCTGAATAAAGCTGAAGAAGCCAGCTGTAATCTTTTGAAAGACTGATCTGCCTTATGCGGATTTGACTTTTTGTACAGGTGAACAATAATTAACGTAATAATGATTGAAATAATCATCCCTATTACCGGTGCCATAAAAATGAACAGGAAGATAGGAATTACTTTCTCAAATTTTACAACACTCTGTGTCGTTACCTGATGAAGAGCATGCTTGCATGTCTCGAAGAAGCCTAAATCCGGTTGTGCTGCTGCCACATCATGATAATCCAGCATGAATGCGTTCATCAACGCTGCTCCTAAAAAGCCACCAATTAAGGTATGTGATGATGAGGAAGGAATTCCAAACCACCACGTTAAAAGGTTCCATGCAATAGCGGCAACAAGACCTGAAAATATAACTTCAAGGTTGATAAAATTCTCATTAACGGTTTTGGCAATGGTATTACCAATTTTAAATTCACCAATAATATAGGCTGCAATAAAAAATGCTGCGAAGTTCCAGAGCGCTGCCCAAAGTACAGCCTGAAAAGGAGTTAAAACCTTTGTAGAAACAATGGTTGCAATTGAGTTGGCTGCATCATGAAAACCATTAATATAGTCGAAAATTAAAGCCAAAGCAATAATAACCGTAAGTAAAATCGGAAATTCCATTTCTGTAAGTTATAATTGTTTAAGCGTATTTAATCATGATGTTCTCAATCGTGTTGGCAACATCTTCTGCTTTGTCAGTTACTATTTCAAGATAATTAAGTACAGATGAAACTTTGATAATGTTAATGGCATCATTAGTTTCAAAAAGATCTACCATTGAGTTGGAAAGCAGGTCATCTGCAATGTTTTCAATAGAGTTCACTTTGATACATGCTTCTTTTACCTGGTCCATATTCTTAAAGCCTTTAAGGTTTTTCATAGCATTCTGAATCTCAAGACAAGCCTTGTGGATCAATAATGAAAAATCTGAATAAGCCTTCATTTCAGGCGATTTGTATAGGAAGATGTATTTTGTGGAAGCATAGATGTAATCAGCGATATCATCAAGGCCGGTTGCCAGGGTGTGAATATCTTCACGGTCGAACGGCGTAATGAAGTTTTTTCCTAATTCAACAAAGATCTCATGGGTAAGTTCATCGTTTTTATGCTCATAGTCACTCATTCTTTTTAACATGGTATCATCGTTAAGATCGAAATCTTTGATGCCGTGATTAAAGTCTTCAGACATTGCAACTAGGTTCTCCGTTACTTTTTCAAAAAGCACAAAGAAGATTTTATCTTTTGGTTGAAAAGCGTGGAAAATATTACCAATTCCCATTTTTATGTATTTATAATTTGAGTGCAAATTTCCTAAAAAAGGATTTGCCCTGAAACAATATAACATTAAGTTTTGTTAACATTAGGTTAACACCTGATTATCAAATAAAAAAACCGGCTAAAAGCCGGTTTAATATATCTTGAGATGCCTTAGTTTGCTACTTCAGCTCTCATTTCTTTTCCTTTAAATTTCATTGAAGGAATATTACTCATTACATTTTCCTGGAATGATTTTTCCACTTCAAAGAAAGAGAATTTCTCCAGGATTTCAATATCACCGATTTCTGCTCTTTTTTTGCTTTTTCCGGCTGTCGCTTTATTGATGATATCTAATACATCAAGCTTTTTCAACTGATCTTTTTTTCCAAGGTTGAAGAAGAATCTCACCATGTTTTCATCCTTTCTTCTAGGTTTTCCTCCACGGTCTCTGCCATCTCTGCTTCCTCGGGTGTCACGATCTCCACGGTCTCTTCCTCTGTCCCTGTCTCTGTCACGTCCTCTGTCTCTTCTTGAGTAATCATCATCTCTGGTGCTCAGTTTCTGTTCAACAAGGTCGTGCTTATCTTTGTAGTACAACGCAAGATCTTTCAACTGGAACTGTAACAATTTATGAACAAGTTCTTCTTTAGTGAAAGCGCTTAGATCAGGAATTAAACTGTCGTTAAATTCAAAGATATCTTCTTCGTGCTCTGTAAATAATTTTTCGAAAACTCCTCCAACCTGAGCTTTGATAATATCATCACCCGTTGGAATAAATTTCTCTACAATATCAATCTTTGTTGTAGATTTGATCTGCTTTAATTTTCTGCTTTCTTCAGGCTTAATTAAAGAAATTGAAATACCGTCTTTTCCTGCTCTACCGGTTCTTCCGCTTCTGTGAACGAATACTTCCGGATCATCAGGTAAAGAATAATGGATAACGTGTGTTAAAGAGTTTACATCCAATCCTCTTGCGGCAACGTCAGTCGCTACAAGGATATCAATGTTTTTCAGTCTGAATTTCTTCATTACCGTATCTCTCTGCGCCTGGGAAAGATCCCCGTGAAGAGCATCCGCTGCATAACCATTCTGCATTAAGAAATCTGCCACTTCCTGAGTTTCCATTCTTGTTCTGCAGAAAAGAATAGAATACTGGTTAGGGTTTGCATCAATTAATCTCTTAAGAGCTTCTTTTTTCTGACGGTAACCTACCACATAATATTCATGCTTAATGTTCTTTTTAACCTCGTTAATAGAACCTACAGAAATACGGTGCGGGTTGGTAAGATAATTTTTAGAAATTCTCTCCACTTCTTTGTTCATCGTTGCCGAGAATAAGAAAGTCTGCTTTGTGTCCGGTGTTTCACTTAAAATTGTTTCCAACTCATCTTTGAAACCCATAGAAAGCATTTCATCAGCTTCGTCTAAAACTAACCAATGAATGGCAGAAAAATCAAGTGCTTTTCTGTTGATAAGGTCGATTACTCTTCCTGGAGTACCCACAATAATTTGCGGTTTGTCCTTTAAAGAGCGAATCTGATCCATAATACTGCTTCCACCGTAAACCGCTGTGGTTTTGATGTCTTTCATGTACTTGGAATAATTTTTTATGTCTTTAGAAATCTGAAGACATAATTCCCGTGTCGGACAAAGGACCAAAAATTGGATTTTGCGACTCGTTTCGTCAATCATATCCAAAATCGGAAGCGAAAACGCTGCTGTTTTGCCTGTCCCTGTCTGCGCAAGTGCGATCAAATCGCGAATATCTGAAAGAATGAAAGGGATAGTCTGTTTTTGGATTTCTGTCGGGCTTTCGTAACCCAGTTCGCCAACTGCCTTAAGGATATCAGGACTTAAATTGGACTCCGTAAATAAATTCATTAAATATTTTAAAATTTTTGCAAAGATACAACAAATATTTGATTTGTTTTTGAATAAAGTTTTAAATATGTAATCTTTAATTCAGAATCCTTTAATATTTTGTTATTTTTTTAAAAATTAAATCCAAAAAAACACGGCCTACGTTAAAAACATGTTAAACATTATTTTTTTTTATTAAATTGGATTGATTTTTTCGGTATTATTTATGAATTTTTAAAAATAACATGATTCATGGTAAATTTTTCTTTACAAACCTCTTTATTTCCGATCCAGATGATTTCCCTTAACCGTCATAGTTTTTAGATATTTATTGCTTAATCACTAAGTATAATTTTATTCTACATCCTGCTATTTTTTTAAATTATATTTATTTATTTTAACTGCAATAATTGCCTGCTTTTATTTTAAAGCATGGGCTGCATTCTTTAATTTTGCCAGCATAAGTTTATTTTTTAACTTGGTTTAAATAAATCCAACAGCGCAATCATCTAAACATTAAAACATGAATATTATAAAACCGGAAACCCTGACTTTTCTAAGAGGTCTTACTGTTAATAATAACCGTGAATGGTTTAATGAAAATAAAGCTGTTTATACGGCAGCACAGGAAAATGTTATTGCCTTTCTGGAGGGACTGATCAAAGAAATGTCCGGTTTTGATGAGGAATTAGGAAAAATTGACGGCAAAAAATCACTATTCAGAATTTACAGAGACACCCGATTCTCAAAAGACAAATCACCTTACAAAACCAATTTCGGAGCATCTCTCGGCATGGGTAAAGGAAGTCAGAAAGGAGGTTATTACCTTCATATGGAACCTGGAAAATCTTTTCTGGCGGGTGGTATCTATATGCCGGAATCTTCCGTTCTGAAGGAAGTGAGGAAAGAAATCTCATTGTACGGCGACGATTTCCTTAAAATCATTAACCAAAAAGACTTCAAAAAGCATTTTCCGGAACTCGATCAGGACGATAAGCTGAAAAAAGTTCCTCAGGGATTTGAAAAAGAAGATCCCATGGGTGAATATCTGAAATTAAAGAATTTTATTGTGATTTATTATCTTAAAGACGAAGAAATTCTGGATAAAAATGCCATAAAAAACATGACTAAGATCTTTAAGCTTATGAAGCCTTTCAATGATTTCTTGAATGCACCTTTTCAGTAAAATTTTGATTAACATTTTTTGCGTAAAAAACTGCATATTTTTTAACGCAAAGGTTATTTTTTAAGCTGGTAATTTTAAGGTTGCAAAGGCGGAATCAATTGCATTGATTCAATGAAGCTAAGGCTTATATTAAAGAATCTGCCTGACCTGCTAAATCTGCGAGTGAAAAATATCTCGCAGATTTAGCAGATTAAGCAGATTTTCTTTATTCTTTATTCTTTATTCTTTATTCTTTATTCTTTATTCTTAAAACTTCATTACATCTTTCACGACTCCATTTTTCTGGGTATGCTGTAGTAATTCTGTTTCGATAAATGCTTTAATTGTGTCTTCAGATCCGCTGTTCGGGAACAGTAGGTGAACATTGGCTCCTGCATCCAGTGTGAAGAATAACGGAAGACCTGTTTCCTTTCTAAAATCCCAAATTTTATTGATCACTTCCAGGGTTCCGGTTTTCATGAGAATAAAAGCAGGATCACTCATCATCATCATGGCGTGAAGGGTAAGTGCCTCGTGCTCCACCAATGTGATGAACCGTTCCATATCTCCGCTTTTAAGAATTTCCTTCATCGGAACAAAATTGTCCCTTGCTTCCTGAAATCTTCTTTCAGCATAAGGATTAGTGTTCATCAAACCATGTCCTACAGTTGAGGAAACACTTTTCTGACCTTCATGAATCAACAGCACCCAGTCGTTGAAGTTTTTAAATACATCATGAATTTCTGCATCAGGATATTTTACTGCAAACAGGTCTGAACTTCCTTCTACCTCATCTGATGTCCCCCAGACTACCAGTCCATTGTACAGGCTTCTGCATGCGCTTCCGCTGCCTAGTCTCGCTAAAAATGACGCTTTTCTTAATGATTCATCTTCGGATTGGTTTCCTGAAAATTCCGTATCCAGTTTCATCAGACATTGGGCTATAGCCCCGAATCCAGAAGCAGAGCTCGCAATTCCGGAACTGTGGGGAAAGGTATTTTCTGTTCTGATGATATATTTTCCTTTCAGGATCCAGGGAAGATACTCCTCAATCTTTTTGAAATATTTTTCTATTTTTTCAGCAAATTTCACTTCTTCATTTCCTGACAGGAAAGTCTGTACAGAGAAAGTTTCATCCGCCAGAAACTCCATGGAAGTATTGGTCTTACAATGATTCAAGGTGTAGCTGATACTCGGGTTCGCAGGAACCTGATTATCATATTTGCCCCAGTATTTAATGAGGGCAATATTGGATGGACAGCTTTCTGAAACTGTCCGGGTATGGATGGTAAAATTTTGTTTTCCCAGAAATTCTTGTGTTGTCATAGTCTGATTTCAAAATAATAAAACTCTTTATTTAACCACAAAAGGCACAAAAGAATCTTAACACTTTAGTTATTTTTAGATTAAAAAAGCTGCATATTAAAGACCACTTAAGTTTCTGAAAAATGTTTGATTTCACTTAAACCTTTATTAAAAGCTTTTATATCTTTTGTGACCGATTGAGCTTATTTTAATACATTTTTTCTATAATATCTGCATATTTTTTAAGAACCACATTTCTTTTAACCTTCAATGTAGGGGTAATTTCTCCGGTATTGATATCAAATTCAGCAGGCATCAAGGTGAACTTTTTCACTTTTTCATAATCCGCCAGATGAATCTGCAGTTCTTTAATTTTCTCTTTGTACAAGGCAATGATCTTCTCATTTTTCACCGCTTCTTCCCAATTGGTAAAAGAAATACTGTTTTTCTTCATAAAATCCTGCAGAAACTCAAAATTAGGAACAATAAGAGCTGAAACAAATTGCCTGCCCTCTGCTACAAGCATGATCTGCTGGATAAAATTATTATTGGTAAGCAGGTTCTCGATCTGCTGCGGGGCCACGTACTTTCCGTTGGACGTTTTCATCAGGTCTTTGATCCTGTCTGTGATGATCAGGTTTCCTTTATCGTCAAACTTTCCTGCGTCGCCGGTTTTGAACCATCCGTCTTCCGTGAAAACCTTCTGTGTTTCTTCGGGCTTATTGTAATAGCCTTTCATAATACCGTTTCCTTTGGCCTGGATCTCATCGTTCTCTCCGATGCGGATCTCTACGCCAGGTAAAGGTTTTCCGCTGGTTCCGTGTTCAAAATGGGTTAACGGGAAAAGTGTAAGTGTTGCTGTTGTTTCAGTCAGTCCATACCCTACTGTTACGTGAATTCCCACCGAGTCGAAGAATTTTGTAACTTCCGGTGACAGGGACGCTCCCCCACAAGGTAAGAACCAAAGCCTTCCGCCCATCTTTTCTTTAATTTTGCTGAAAACCAGCATATCTGCCACAGATTCTTTTAGCTTTAATCCAAAAGGAACTGTTTTCTCGTTTCTTCTCAGTTCTGCAGTCTGCCACCCTGTTGCCAACGCCCAGTCGAAGATCTTTTTCTTCAATGATGAACCTTCTTCTGCTTTTTCCAGAACTCCGGCATATACTTTCTGGAAAAACCTCGGTACAGCACACATCATGGTAGGTTTTACTTCCTCCAGAGTTTTGGCGATATTTTTGGGGTCTTCCAGGAAATATACTCTTGCACCGCCGTACAAACAAAGCAGACTCCAGCTTCTTTCAAAGACGTGACTCAAAGGGAGAAACGCTAATGACAGCTCTTCTTCAAAGTTTTTAAATTTAAAAAACTCAAAATGGGAGTCGAAAGCTCTGATGAAATTTCCATGGGTAAGCATTACGCCTTTTGGGGTTCCCGTAGTTCCTGAAGTATAGATCAGCGTTGCTGTATCGTCATATTCTTTCTTGCAGATCTCCAGCTTAGGAGAGGATTTTGCAATGAAGTCTTCGAGATAAAAGCTCTTGAATTCTTTCTTGATCCAAACAGATTTTTTGGAAACAATAATGATCTCCAACTGACTTTCTTCTTTCTGCAACATCTCCAGACATGCATCATACTGCTCCTGACTGCCAACAAGCACAGCCTTTGCAGAGGAATCACTGATAATATATTCTGCCTGTTCTGCATTATTGGTAGAGTAAACAGGTACTGTAACTGCACCAATGGCCAATGAGGCAAGGTCAAAAATCATCCATTCAGAGGAGTTGTCTGAATAAATGGCTACTTTATCATTTTCCTGAATTCCTGCATTTTTCAGTGCATTGGCTGTTTTAAACACAATTTCACCAAATTTTTTCCAGCTCAGCTCTTTCCAGGCTTCGTCTTTCTTTTTAAAGCCTATCGCGGATTTTACCGGATGTTTTTCTACATTTTTAAGGATAATTGCTGCTGCAAGATTCATGAATTCAGCTTTTTGTCGTTAATATAATTTTTAAGATGAAAATCTATGCTTTCCTTTACGGGAACAAACTGATAATCAATCTTTTCTTTAATTTTCTGGTTGGAAATGGTATTGAGTGATGAGATGGATTCAATATTGGATTTTGTAATGATCCTCAGCTTTGGAACCAGCCATCCTAAAAGTATATTCGCAAATCTGCCGAGATTGAGCTGGGATTTAGTGAGAATTTTTGCGTCTTTCAGGCCAAGCTGTGACCTGATCTGCTTTCCAAGTTCTGCATATCTTTTATTTTCGGAAATGAGAATAAAACGTTCCCCGAAAGCATTTTTTTCCATCAATTCAATGGAAATCTGCGCAGCATCTCTTACATCTATATAACTTGTTCCGCCGGAAAATGTAAAGCTGTTTTTTTCAAAAGTAGGAAAAATATCCCCACTGCTCTGTCCCCAGTTTCCACTTCCGATGATCATTCCCGGATTTATAATGATGGTGTTCAGCCCTTCAGCAGAAGCTCTCCAGACTTCCATTTCAGCAAGATGTTTGGAAACAGCATAAGCAGAATGTTCTTCTTTGGGATTAAATTCTGAAGTTTCGTCTAATTCTCCTATTTCATTAAAAATATCCAAAACAGCAATGGTGCTTACATGCAGAAATTTTTTCACTTCCGAACCTTCACATGCAAACAGCAGATTTTCTGTACCTTTTACATTAGTATGGTACATTTCTTTTGCATCATGAGGATGGAAACTTACTTTTGCGGCACAGTGATAGACTTCATCTACCCCTTTTAATGCATTCTGAAGAGACTCAAGATCATCAAAATCTACGTCTACCCATTCGATTTTATTAAAAAAATCATCGGGATTCTCTGTATAGAAGCTATAAGAATGCCTTACATCGTTTAAATTGCTGCCCGGTCTTTTGGAAGCACGCACGTTTCTTCCTTTTTTCAGAAGTTCCAATACGATTACCCTTCCCAGGATTCCGGTTGCACCCGTTACAAAAATCATTAATTATTTACTTGATTACTGACTAAAATATGACAAAATTTCTAATCCGGCAATTCTTCCTGTTTCTGTAAAGATTTATGAAAAACTGCTTATGCAAATTTGCGATTTTTAAAGTAGAATTCCACTTAATTTAATCAATATTATCATTATGAAGATCTTTATAATTCCATTTAGGCTGATAGAATTACACATTGATTGTTTCAGGGACAAAAGAAATGATTTTTTTAACGCTTTAGTTATTCTTTAAGAAAACAAGAGGTATCCCATTCAGCAAAGAAATATAAAATACTATTCCTGTGTATTGCTTTGCTCAGTGAAACTTTGTCTAACTTAAAAATCAAAAAAGTCCTTTAGATTTACAAAAGGACTTTTTTTAGCTTAAATAGTAACCCTGTTTTTAAGCCATAACCATATTGTTTCTTCTGGGAGCCTTATCACATAGAACATCTGCAATACTCTTCGAAATCAGATTTTCTTCTGTTAAATTATCTAACCAGAAAAATTCACCTGCGGCATTGATCTCGATGAAATAGTATTCGTCTTCGGGAGAAACAATAATATCTATCGCACCGTAATCGACATTGTAAACATCTAAAAGTTCCAGAAGCTTTGCTTCGATATCTGACGGAAGCTCTGTTCTCACCCATTTAGTAAGCAGGTTCACTCCATCTTTTCTCCAGTCGACCTTTGCATCTTCGGACTGCTGGGAATCTATTTCAAAAGCATATACGTCCTGCCCTACAATGGTAACCCGTAATTCTTTTTTCTTTTCTATTTTTTTCTGGAACTGCATCGGGCAATACACCAGTGAATCCAGTTCTTCAAGTTTATCTTCGTTAACCACATTGGTAAACACCACACTTTCCACCCCATCTTCATAGATGGCAAAACCGGTCTGCATTTTGGCTACTACATTCTGATGCTTAAGGATGAATTGTCTGGCTTCTTCAGGATTATTTGTAAGACAGGTTTCCGGAATTTTGAGACCTAATTTAACGGCAAGTTTCAACTGCTCTTCTTTACTGTCCAGCCTCCTGTAAACTCCCGGCTTTCCCAATGCATATGCATCTACAGATTCTATAAATCCAAAAAGCGTGTTACGGATTTCGCCCATGGCGGCGCCGTAGAATTTTTTATCCATTTCTTCTTTTACCCCGTTTCCGATGTTGTAAGCTCTCCGGTACCAGACCGCAGCAATGTCATCAAGACGGTATTTTGACTCTTTGGTTTCAAGAATGCTCACCCACTCACCATCCTGGAATACAGTAGAGAGTTTATTTTGTATAGGATACAGGTCTACATCGAAACGAATGACCTCGCAGCCATTTTTTTCTATATATTCTGTTACTTTTTCAATTGAAAAATTATCTTGAGTATGCGTAATGATTAGTATTTTATTCATGTTTATTGATTCTTTTTATAAGGTTATCAGCAATTTTTTCTGCGATGGGAAATCCAAGTTCTTTCTGGAGCATTCCCCATTCACCCTGAGGATTTACTTCAAGGAAATAATATTCTCCGTCTTTTCCTCTGATCATATCTATGGCTCCGATATAAAGTCCCATTTTTTCCATCATGGAAGCAAGACCGGTCCTGACATTTCCCGGTAATTCATAGGCGGACCATGCGTAATTTCCGTGAGCCACTCTCCAGTCTGCATTTTCACTGTTATTGATTTTTCCGGTAAAAAATTCTCCGGCTATGTACACAATTCTTAATTCATATTCTTTATCCACATAAGGCTGAAAGATCATTGGACAGTAAGCGATGTCTGCCATATGCTCCAGGGTATCTTTTTCAATGATCATGGTTGAGATCAGATTTTCTCCATTCATCGTTTTAGCAGTCAGACTATGAAGTTTTGCAACTGCTTTACCATTGCAGAATTCGTGAAAAAAGGCAGTAATCTTTTGGTCATCGTTGGAAAAAATGGTTTTGGGAATGGTCAAACTACTTTCTTCTGCTATTTTCAGCTGCAGCATTTTATTCCCATCGATCTTTCTTTCATTTTCAAAGGGGTTGATCCATGGAATATCTTCCAAAACAGTGATCAGGTTATGGCGGAGATTTCCGTATCCGCTCAGAAACATCTTTTTATAGTCTTCATCCAGTTCCTCGGGAACGGTTATTCCCCAGGCTTTTCTGTGCCACACTGCTTTGATATCTTTAGAATGAATTGTGTTTCCGGATTCATCGGTCAGTTCAAATGAATTTTCGGTCACACTGATTTTCTGAAGATGGTTCATACGGTCAGAATTCAGTCTGAAATAGGGAATATCCTTAGAAGCAAGATATTCAAAGAAGATATCAATATTATAAAAATCCTTCGAGTGGGTAATGCAGAGAATCATTTGCCGGTTTTTATTAAAAAAGGAAACTTAGTGGTAAGTTTCCTTTGAGACGATTGTATTAATACGATTATTTTTAAAGTATTAGTCTAATGGTACTGTTGGAGAATCATCATCCCCGTCAGAAGGATATTTCATGGTAACCTGAAGATCATCTGCAGGAGAAGTTACTGTGTCTATTGATGGTTTTGTGATCACATCTCTTTCGGGAATCGTAATCTCGCCTCCTCCTTTCACTGTTTCAGGATCTTTTAGCTGCTTTTCTAAAAATGACGCAAAAAATGGTTTTTTTTGTGAATTTTTGTCTTTCATAATAATTTAGTTTTTGGTTAAAATATGCTTGTAATTTCTTATTCTATGGAAATCTAAACAACATCGTCATCACCGTCAGAAGGGTACTTCATAGTAACCAAAAGATCCTTACTTGGATGGGTTACGTTGTCAAAAATCTGTGCTGTAACATTATCGACTGAAGGTGCCGTAATGATGTCGTTATCAGTGTTTGTAATAATTCCGCCCCCTTGGATGGTTTCCGGATCCTTGATCTGCTTTTCCAGGAATGAAGCAAAAAAAGGCTTCTTTTTTGAATTTTCGTTTTTCATGGTCTTTGAGCTAAGTTAATATTTCTTAGTAATTCTGATTACAAAGTGTCTAACTCTCCGGCCTCATCACTGTCAGAAGGATACTTCAGTGTCACCAGATGATCTTTTAACTGCGAAGTTGCATTATCAAGAAACGGCGAAGTGGTAACAGTATCTCTGGTGGGTACAGTAAGTACATCAGTAGTAGGTGTCGTAATTCCACCTCCCTGAATTTTTTCAGGATCATTAATTTGTTTCTCTAAAAATGAAGCAAAGAATGGTTTTTTTGAGTTTTTCTTTTCCATAAGTTATTATATTTAGTTTTATGCAAACTAAAGTACAAAAAATTTCAATACATGGGGATATATTGTTTTATTTTAAGAAAATTTTAACTAAACCATCAAAAAGACAGAATTAAATCAACCCAGATTCAAAAATCCCTTAACAACCTTCGCGAAATCAAACGGATTTTCAGCCTGAACCCAATGCCCTGCATTTTTTACGGTAACCATTTTTGCTTTTGGAAACTGCTGTTTGATCCCGTATTCATCCTGAGGAAGGATATAATTAGATTTTTCGCCGGCAATAAATAAAGAGTCACCTTCAAAAACTCCAAATTTTACAGCATTAGAAACAAATTCGTTATATTTTTCAGATAAAGTTTTAAGATTGAATCTCCAGTTCAGCTTTTTATTGTCGTCCCAGTATAGATTCTTTGCTAAAAACTGGATTGTCGATTTTTCAGGAATGTATTGGCTTAATACAGCTTCTACATCACCACGCGAGGCAACTGTATTAAAATCTACTGTCTCAAGGGCTTTAATAATTCCCTGATGATGCGGAGGATATGCTTTTGGTGAAATATCAACAACAATTAGTTTTTCAACTCTTTCAGGGTATTTTAAGGCAAACTGCATCACTGCTTTTCCACCCAAGGAATGTCCCAAAACATGGGCTTTCTGAATACCGTAATGATCCATATAACGGGCAATATCATCTGCCAGATCATCATGCGACATGCTGTCGGAATGAAAACTTCTCCCATGATTTCTAAGGTCAATAAGATGGACGGGCAGGTATTCACCTAAGTCTTTTCCGAAACTTCCCCAGTTGTCAAGCATTCCAAACAGTCCGTGAAATACAAGAAGCGGCGTAGCTGTAATATTTTCGCCAAATATTTTTGAATTTAAGATTTCCATTTTTTTAGATTTTAGAAGTTAGAAGCTAGAAGTTAGAAATTAGAAATTAGAGGCTGGGTTATTTAAAGTACGTCTTTAACACTAACTTTGAACCTCTAATTTCCTACTTCTTCTTTACCATTTTGCCAGTCTCTTCAAATAAGCCTGAACGGTATTTTCAAGTCCCATATAAAGAGCTTCAGAAACCAAAGCGTGCCCAATGGAAACTTCAAGAAGGTTGGGAATATGATCGGCGAAGTATTTCAAATTTTCCAGACTCAAATCGTGTCCGGCATTGATTCCCAAACCGAATTCAGTAGCGATAACCGCTGTATCATAATAAGGTTTTATAGCCTGTTCTTTATGGGTAAGATAATTTTTAGCGTAGGCTTCCGTGTACAGCTCAATTCTGTCGGCTCCTGTTTTTGCAGCATGTTCTACCAACTCCGGCAGCGGATCAAGAAAAATAGAGGTCCGGATTCCTGCATTTTTGAACTCTGCAATAATGTCGGTCAGAAAGTCTAAATGCTTTTTAGTGTCCCAGCCGGCGTTGGAGGTAATGGCATCATCTGCATCAGGAACTAATGTTACCTGCTCGGGCTTTACTTCCAGAACCATATCAATAAAAGAGCGGTGAGGGTTTCCTTCAATATTGAATTCAGTGGTAACCAGCGGTTTCAGATCGTATACATCTTTTCGTGTAATGTGCCTTTCATCAGGTCTTGGATGGATGGTAATCCCCTGTCCTCCAAATTCCTGAATTTTTACGGCTGCTTCTGTTACGCTGGGTGTTTCACCTCCTCTTGCATTTCTTAATGTCGCAATTTTATTAATGTTTACGCTTAGTTTTGTCATTTCTTTATTTAGATGTTATTTTTTAAGAAATCAGATATTAGAGGTAGAAATTAGTTTTGGAGTTACTACTCTAAAGCCAGATAAAAGTAAAAGGTCGAATCACTACCTTCTAATCTCTAGTTTCTAACTTCTCTATTTATCCCTTAATGCTTATCTGCATCACCTGAAGATCAAATTCTTTAGAAGCTACCAGGAGATGGTCGAAAATATCAGCCTGAATCTGCTCAAAATGTTCCCACTTGGAATCATTTGCAAAACAATACACTTCAAGCGGAAGCCCCTGTGGAGTAATATCCAGCTGGCGAACCATTTTAGCTCCTTTTTGATCTACATCCGGATCATTCTCGATATATTTTTGAGCATAATATCTGAAGACGCCAATATTGGTAAGCTGTCTTCCGTTAATCGTCTTATCATTATGCTTCAGGTCCTGTTTTTCTTTTTCTATCTCCAGTGTTTTTTCTTTCAGATAATCTGAAATTAAATTGATTTCTTGTAAACGTTCAATATCTTCTTCATTCAGAAATTTAAAAGAATTGATATTAAAATAAATAGATTTTTTGATCCTTCTTGTATTGGATTCGGACATCACCTGAAGGTTTCTGATCTCAGTAGTCAAAAGGTCATAGGTAGGAATTGTAGAAACGGTTTTATCAAAATTCATAATCTTCGTTGTCAGAAGACTGATATCTACAATATTTCCTTCCATACTGTATTTCGGTATGCTCACCCAATCTCCTACCTTCAGATTTTTAGAGGTAGCAACGTGTATCCCGGTTACAAAACCTAAAATCGTATCTCTGAAAACCAGCACCAATACAGCAGTAATAGCTCCTAAACTCCCAACAATAGTGGTTCCTTTAATCCCAAATATGACGCATATTCCCACCACGGAAAATATAAAGATTCCTAAGATCTTTACCGTTTCTGAAATGGCATTCAGTGCCATGATCTTATAAAAGTCCTGCTTTATGGTAAAATAATTCCTGAAACCCGTTAATGACCTGTAAAGCATTCCGGCAAGAATAAGCACAAGCCCCAAATTGATAGTTCTGTTGATAAAAATATTTGTTTTGGGAAGTGCCGTTGCAGGAAATATGGAAGGATGTATTCCTCCTACCACCAGAAGCGCCGCAAAATGAGCCACAGAATTGGAGATCTTAGACTGATAAATTGACCGGATGACCGGATATTTTTCATCATTCCGGAAAAATCTGAAAATAAAATTGATCGCAAATTTAAAAACAAAATCTACCACTAAAAACACGGCACACAAAAGCGCCAGCTTGATAACAATATGAACAATCCAATCCATTCCGCCTGGCGTTACCTGGCTGATATAGATGTATAGCTGATCACTAATTTCCTGTAAAAAATTCTTAGTGTCTTGTATTTCGTCTTTCATTACAGCAAATTTATAAATTAAGTATGATGATCTTACTATTGACAATCAATTTTCATCCCAAATATTAAAAAGGCTTCTGCAAATTTTCTTTTTTCCTATCTTGCATTGATAATTTAAAAGAATGGATACTACCTTAATTAATATTCTCTGTCTTATTTTATTGGTTCTCGGAATGCTGGGAACTTTCCTGCCTGTACTTCCGGGGCTTGTGCTAAGCATCTGCGGGCTTTTAATTTACAAATTCGGGACAGATGCCGATCTGCCGATGATCTATATCTGGGCATTTGGGCTCCTCACCGCTGTTTCTGTAGTTTTAAGCTACGTAATCCCAGCAAAGACCAACAGAAAATACGGCGGAACGCGCTGGGGAAGTATCGGATCAATCATCGGAACCATTGTAGGAATTTTCATTCCTATTCCTTTAGGATTCCTGATAGGAATGTTTGCGGGGGTATTTATCGGGGAACTTCTTCACGACAGTAAGGATATGAATAAGGCATTACAGTCTACTAAAGGCGCGTTTATCGGCTTCATTTACGGAACAGGCTTTAGCCTTGTGGTAGGTGTGGCAATGTTTTTGGTAGTAGTTTTAGATATGCTTGATATTATTTAAAAAAAGAAAATATGTTCCATAAAGCCATCATATTCAGTCTGGGAATGCTCACTTTAGCAGGATGCAATGCCCAAAAGAAAACAAAGACTCCGGAATCAGCTGCCGGAACAGCTTCCAATTCTTCAGGAACCAAACCGGAATTACAGAAAGAGGGTATCATTTATTTTAATCAGGGGGAAAATAAATTCCTTAAAGAGTATGAAATGAATGTGACCTTCAAAGGCATTTCTGAAGACAGCCGCTGTCCTGAAGGAGTAGCATGTATTTGGGCAGGAGTTGCTGTAGCACAGGTAGAAGTAATGGGAACCTACACCCGCCCTATGGTTTTAAACCTTGCTACCATGGATAACACGGGACGAGATTACCATAAGTCAGCAGAATTCAACGGATATACCATTTCACTGGAAGAAGTAACGCCTTCCCGGAAAGCTGAAGCAGGAGGAAAAGATCTGAATGGAAAATACAAGATCGGAATCAAAATTACAAACGCTGATGCAGCATCCAATTCTACCAAGAAATAGGCTCTTTCCCTTTTGAAACAAGATATTCATTGATCTTTGAAAAGGGTTTGCTCCCATAAAAGCCTCTATGTACAGAAAATGGTGACGGATGCGCCGATTTTAGAATAAAATGCTTAGCCGGATCAATGAGTTCGGCTTTTTTCTGTGCAAAAGCTCCCCAAAGTACGAATACGACATTCTCTTTTTTATCTGAAATTTCTTTGATGATAAAGTCTGTAAATTTTTCCCAGCCTAAATCTTTATGGGAATTCGGTGAATGGGCGCGGACGGTTAAAGTGGCATTCAGTAGTAAAACGCCCTGTTTTCCCCAGTCATCCAGTTCTTTTGATGTTCTTATGATTCCCAGGTCATCCTTTAATTCTGTGAAAATATTTTTAAGGGAAGGAGGTGCCGCTACCTGCTCCGATACGGAAAAACACAAACCATTAGCCTGATAATCATTATGATAAGGATCCTGACCGATGATCACCACCTTTACCTCTTCGAAAGGTGTGATTTCCAATGCTCTGAATATTTGACTTTTAGGAGGAAATACTTGGGTTGTTGCATATTCTTCCTTTACTTTTTCCCAAAGGCTGGTAAAATATTCTGTGCTTTTTATCGGGGCTAAAACTTCTGTCCAAGTCATGGGATTGATATGATAATTTGATGTTTAATATGATATAATTTTCTTTTGCTGGAAACTATATTACAAAAATATTCTTTAATTCCTAGATGACCAAATCCGGTAGGATAATGTGGTTATTGAAATGGCTGGATGAGCTATGTTTTAAATATTTTCACCTTTCTTTCAATAAGAAGATAGGAAAAATAAGACAGTAGAATAGAAAAGCCAATCAGAAGAAAATTATTGAGATGATAGGAATCTACAATGACTATTTTCTGTCTCCTTACAATATAATGGATAATATATAATGAATATGAAATATTTCCTAAAAAGTAAACGGCCTTTGTTTCTAAAAAGCTTTTGACAAAACTTCTTTTTTCTGAATAAAGATGCTTAATAATAACTGCTGACAACAACGGAATAAAGAATAAGCCTCTTGCGGTGTAAAGCAGTAAAAAGGATAGAATAACGACACCATAAACAAAAAAATTGCTCTTCTTTATTTTTATTTCCGGTAAAAATGCAATCCCGATTCCTATAAAATAGCAAGACACCGTTCGCACTAAAGAACTCACTCCAAAAACGATATCCAGGTATTGCGAGGATCTGTCAATCTCAAGCGGTGCATCATCAAAATACATGTCCGGCAGATAAGAAACAATACCTCTTAAAGCTAAACCTGCTATGATCAGGAACCAACTGTTTATTTTAAATTTAAGTATGCTCCATAGCAAAAAAGGGAATATCAGATAACAAATCCATTCTGTACTCAATGACCAGTACACTTCATTTAATGAATAATTGGGATTAAAAAAGCACTGTAAAAGTGCTGCATTAACTAAAAATTCAGACCATGAAGGATCTTTTGCGATAAAAAGGATGATAAAAACAACGGACAAAAAATAGACGGGATAGATCCGGTTAACTCTTTTTTTATAAAACCTCTGCACTCCGTCAAAAGTCAGATGATGAAATTTCCCGGAATAGGATACAGCAAGGAGAAAGGCACTCAGTACAAAAAAAATATCTACTGCTACATACCCCTTCCCATTCACTGACTGAATCCAAAAACTTCTAAAGTAACTGAAATGGAAAAACGTAACCCATAACGCAACAATCCCCCTAAGCCCGGTTAATGATTTTATTTCATTTTTCATATGCTAAAACAATGCAGTCTGTAGGGAATTAATTATTTTTCTTTAAACTAAAAATAATATTGTCAGGAAAACCTTCATCCGTTCTGCCTTCTTCCAAAATAAAATGATGTTTCAAAAGGAGTCCTTTCGAATTTTCATTGTATCTGCTGGTAAAAGCTAAAATTTCCTGCAGATGTAAATTATTGAATCCGTAATTTAAAACAGCTTTTAAGGCTTCAGACATAATTCCTTTTCTGTGATAGTCCGGCAGTAATTCATAGCCGACCTCAGCCGTTTTCCGGTCTTCAGAAAAATTCCAGAGGCAGATAGTTCCAATAAGATCAGGCTGATTTTTATAGGTGATTCCCAGATAAAGCGTTTGATTATTTTGGGTTCTTTCTTTAATCGTTAAAATAAACTGCAAAGCATCGTAGTTTGTTTTTGGAGAAATCCTTTTCACAAACTGATTAATTATTTCATTGCTTCTAATCTTCAGGATGTCTTCTACGTGGCTTTCGTTTATTTCTTTTAATATTAACCGGGCTGTTTCAATCATTAATTTCGTAAATATCTCAAATATACATAATAATCACATTTTCTCACTAAATTTGCAGTGTGTATATAAATAAAGAAGATTTAAACGAATTAGAGTTTCCGCAATTGCTCGCGGAGATCTCTCCATTTGCGTATTCTCCGAAAACGAGAGAAAAAATTCTTCAACTTCGTCCCATGGAAATTGACGAGGCGGAACTTTTACTGAAAAAAACATCGGAATATCTTTCGAGTTTTGAAAGTTCAAATGCAATTCCGTTCGATGAATATGAAGATATCGAAAGTGAGCTGAAATTAATGCTGATCGAGAATTACCGTCTGGAAAACAGTGCTTTCATTAAAATAAAAACCTTAACTGAACAGATAGGAAAACTTCAGAAGTTTTTCCCGACCATGCCCGAAACCTTCCCTACTTTGATAGGTGATGTTTCTGTGCTGGAATTCAAAAAAGAAATCATTGATAAGATTGATAAGGTCTTTAACCGTTTTGGGGAAGTAAAAAGTGATGCGTCTCCTATTTTAAAAGAGCTCAGAGCTGAAATCCAACATGCTAAAAAGGCAATTCAGGAGAATTTCAACCGTGCACTGTTCAATTACGGACAAAGCGATTTTCTGGATGACATCCGCGAAACCATTATTGAAGATCAACGGGTTTTAGCTGTAAAATCCGGATTCAAGAAAAGAGTGGCAGGAAGGGTTTTAGGAATTTCAAAAACAGGATCTATCACTTATATCCAGCCGGACAGCGTTGTAAAGCACTATTTTAAGCTGCGTGAAAGTGAAGAGGAAGAGAAAAAGGAGATAGACAAGATTCTCAGAAAACTGACTGCTGAACTGGCAGAATTCCAACCCCAGCTCTGGAGATACCAGATCTATATTTTTGACCTGGACCTTACAAGAGCAAAGGCTAAATTTGCTGAGCTTGTCAACGGAATACTTCCGAAAATCAACCGTCACAGGACATTAAAACTTAAAGACGCGTACCATCCGCTGTTATGGCTCAGGAATAAAGCTGAAAACAAAACGATTCATTCTCAAAGCCTGTCATTGACGGACCACAACAGGATTATCTGTATTTCGGGACCTAATGCAGGAGGAAAATCCATCACCCTAAAAACCGTTGGGTTGCTTCAGCTGATGATCCAGAGCGGAATTCTGGTTCCGGTACATCCAAGGTCTGAAATGTTCTTCTTCGAAAAGATTATGACGGATATTGGTGACAATCAGTCGATAGAAAATCATTTGTCAACCTACTCGTCAAGACTTAAAAAAATGTCCGGGATCATCCGTGAAGCTGATGCCAACACACTTTTGCTAATTGATGAATTCGGAACCGGATCGGATCCTGAACTTGGGGGTGCCCTTGCGGAAAGCTTCATGGAGTATTTCTATGACAAAAAGAGTTTCGCCATCATTACCACGCACTATACGAATATCAAACTGGTGATAGAACAGCTTCCGAATGCTGAAAATGCAGCGATGCTTTTTGATGAGGAGACACTGGAACCGATGTATAAGCTGGAAGTAGGACAGGCAGGCAGCTCATTTACTTTTGAAGTAGCTGAGAAGAACAGAATTCCGAGATTTATCATTCATGCCGCCAAAAAGAAGGTGGAACATGATATTGTCAATCTTGATAAGACGATCGTAAAACTTCAGCAGGAAAAATTTGAGGTTGAAAAACTGAAAACCGATCTTGCCGAAAGGAAGGAATCTGTGGAAGACAAACGCGACAACCTTCAGAAGCTGAACGAGCAGCTGCAGCAAAAGCTTTTCAGCTTCCAAAAACTATATGAAGAAGAACACCGAAAGCTTCAGTTTGGAAATAAGATTGAAACGTTTATCGACAGCTACGTAAAGGGCAAATCGAGAAAAGACGTTGTAAAGGACTTTGTGAAACTGCTGGAACAGGAAAAATTCAGAAAAATAGGCGCTGATAAAGATGAATCGAAACGTCTTCAGGTTGTTAAAAGAAAGATCACACAACAGCTTAAAAAGGAAGATGTAATCGAGAAGATTGCTGAAACCAATGAAAAGCTGGAAGAAAAACGTAAAACCGACCGTGCCGTCTGGATGAAAGAAGGTCAGCGTGTCCGTATTCCGGGAAGTACCAGTGTTGGAACCATTGAGAAAATTTCCAAGAATAAAGTGATCGTGAACTACGGGACTTTTAAAACGACAATTAATGCAGATGAGCTGGAAAGGATCTGATGATTTGTAAATTTACAGCTTAAAACTTATAAAAATAGCGCTGATTTTTTCAGCGTTATTTTTTTTAACAATAAACAGCTGTGATATATTTAAACATAAAATATGCAGATGAATTTTTATTATTTTTGAATTATGATTAAAAGCCTTACGGTACTTTGGATTTTTTATAGAAAATTAATAATTCCTGCCGTCTTATTTTCTTTTTTGGCCTTATTTTTAAGTCAATTCAATATTGAAAATTTTGGTCTGTGCTTTTTTCTGATCTTTCCTCTCCTCCACTTCTATATTTATGATATAAGGCTTAAAGATGAATACTTTTTTTATGCCAACTTTGGATTTTCAAAATGGTTTTTGTGGGGAATCACTTTATCATTAAGTTTAATTATTAAAATTGCTGCCAAATTCCTATGAGCAGGCTGCACATTGACAGTGTCACCAAATCTTTTGGTGGAAGAAAAATCCTGCAGGACATTTATTTGAGCTGTGAAACCGGAAAAACCACAGGTATTCTCGGCCCGTCAGGCAGTGGAAAATCGACCCTATTAGAAATCATCTTTGGAACAATTAAAGGCGATACACAGTTTGTCAAACTTAATGACACCATTCTTAAAAACCAGTCCGACAGGAAAAATAAAATCGCCTATCTGCCACAGCGATCCTCTTTTCTTCCGAAAGAATGCAAAATCAGAAAGCTTATTCCTTTATTCTGTACCAGGGAAAACACAGAAAAGCTTTACGACCTAAAAATGATACAGCCTTTTTTAAATAAAACCTCAAGAAACCTTTCAGGCGGTGAGAAAAAAATTGTTGAAACATTGATCATCACCTATTCTGATTCAGAGTTCGTGATACTGGATGAGCCTTTCAGCGGAGTTTTCCCAAAAGCCGTGGACGAAATGGAAATAATTATTAAAAGCCAGACACCAAACAAAGGAATCATCATCTCCGATCATAATTATATGAGCATTCTAAATATGGCTGATGATACTTATCTTCTCTCGGACACTTATCTGAGAAAGGTAAAAGATCTTAAAGAACTGCAACAATTTAATTATCTTCCTAAAAATTAAGAATTTTATCATTTTAATTAAATACCATTATATTTTATTAAACAAAAAAACATTTAATTTATATATTTGAGGGATCAAAAAATTTCATCAAATGATTTCCATCAACAAAGCATTGTACCTCTCCGCTTTCAGTCTTTTTTCCGTAGCATTTGTCAAAGGACAGAATAAAGTTCCTTTTGGTGTTGTAAAAGCTGAAGAAGGCTATGCCAACGTACGTGTCCACAAGGATGACTACAGAAAAATTGTAGATAAGATCCGGATGCGTAAAGGTGATGTATTTGTTTATGTAAAACCTGCTCCGGGAGAAACGGAATGGGTATGGATAAAATATCCTGAAAAGCAGGATGATGAAAAACCTTTTGTGAGATATGAGAATCTTGAGAAGGAAGGAATGGTCAACAAGGAGCGTATTGCCTTTATAGACCAGCTTCCTCAGTTTACTCCTTCTAAATCCAAGAACGGAAAATCACTGATCTTCACAGACAACAGTAATCCGAAAATACCTACTTCACAGAGAACCAAGGTAGTTATTGATGTTTATCCATCCAATGCCGGTTATAGAAAGCAGGAAAAAGATGCTGATGGAAAGATCCTTACGATTGATAAAGTAAAGCCCTGGGGGATCAAAAACGGGCTTCCGGAAGGGATGACGGAGATTAAATCCATCAGAGTTCAGCAGCCGGGAAGAGGCTCAGTATTTGTAAGGGAAGCTATTAAAAATATGTTCCAGCCTACCATGGATTTCAATAATGTTGGAGTAACGGCTCTTGACAAAGATCATATTTATCTTTATATGATCAACGGCTCGGGTGAGAACAGATATGTCACGCTTTGGACCATCAAGGAAGGACGCGTGATGAGCCAGATTATCTACAATAGTCCGGAATAATTGTCATTTTTCACTTTAATATTCTTATTTTTGCACTGAAAAAGTTAACGCTAATTCATCACAGAAACTGGTTCTGCTTAACGCAGATTAAAAGGGAACCGTGTGAAAATCACGGACTGTCGCGCAACTGTAAGTAACTGAAATCTTTATCAAGGATCCACTGTGCAGGGCACGGGAAGGAGATAAAAGATGTTACAAGTCAGGAGACCTGCCTATTTCTTTAAACAAGAAACTTTCGCGATTTGAAGTTATTGATCTGATGGACTGCTTCAGGAATTCCTATAATTCCTGTCACTGTTCTGTTATTTTGATCTATTTCATTTCGCATTAATTAATAATGAAATATGACTACAGAAGAAAGAATTGCAGCATCCGAAACCAGCATTTTTAAAGCGGTTTTCCCCAACACTACCAATCATTACGATACTCTTTTCGGAGGTACTGCCATGCAGCTGATGGATGAAGTAGCTTTTATCACGGCAACCCGTTTTGCAAGAAAAAGAGTGGTAACCGTGAGCAGCGATAAAATTGATTTTAAAAAGCCTATTCCCGCAGGAACTATTGTAGAACTGATCGGAAAGGTATCCTATGTCGGAAAAACAAGTATGAAAGTGAATGTAGAAATCTATACAGAGCAGATGTACTCTTATGAAAGAGAAAGAGCCATTGTAGGTGATTTTACTTTTGTGGCTATTGATGAGTTTAAAAAACCGATCAGAATAATGTAAATAAATAGTTTCGGGCGGCCTTTGGCCGCCCGAAACTATTTATAAGGTATAAATACAATTGTATTTATAAAAATTGTATTGCATTGATAAGTTAAAGGCCTTTATTTATCTTAAAAAAGAACGGCAATTTAAAAATCTCAGTTTTGCTTTGAGATAAATCTACCGGACAACTTTTTCAGTATCCAAACTTCGGATCAGTAATGCCTCAAAAGCCTCTCCCATCTCATCTGATGCCCTTCTAATAGCATTTTCCAGCATATTTCTGATCTGCTTTTCAGTAACACCTGCTTCCGTCCAGCTTTTTCCTGAAGTGTGAGAATTTAAGATAAACGGCATGATACGGTCAATGGAACAGGCAAAAATAGCGTCCGGTGTTTTTTCTTCCTCAAATTCAAGCCATAATTCAAAAAACTCGGTCTGTAAAGGTTCATCCAGGATTCCGAAGATTTTCTGCGCTGAAATTTTTTCCCTTTCAAATTTCCCTACCATCGCTTTTTCATCAAAAAGAAAAGTATCTCCTGCTTCTATCTCCACTAAATCATGAATAGAAAGCATTCTTATAACTCTTAAAAGATCAATATCTGCACGGTTTTTAGCATATGGATAAAGAATCTGCGCCAAAATAATGATCTGCCATGAATGTTCGGCTGTGTTTTCCCTTCTTGAATCATCGGCATTATAATTTCTTCTCTGTACGTTTTTCAGGGCATCAACTGCCAGGATAAAATCGATCTCCTTCTGTATTCTCATTTCTATTTATTATACTATTAATATTCGGTTGATTTTTTAACCACCCACTTGTTATTAATCTTTTCTCTTATGGTTACTTTTGGAGGTTCTTCACTGAAATCTCCAATTTTTTCGTAAACCAGATCTAATCCTTTATTGGGAATCACCTGATATTCGTAGGTGTAATGTAAGGAAGCCCCAGATCTGGCATAAGTGGTCAATCGTTTCCGCTTGGGATCTACATCAAACATTCCCTGGTAGGAACTGGCAATTTCAGTAAGTTCTTTACTCAGGACGAATTGTTTCTTCGTGGAATTAAAAACATACACATCAAAGGAAGCGCTGCCATAGTTTCCGCCACTACCGTTTCTTATGCCTACATCTTCTGTCCCGTCAAAATTAAAATCTCCAAAAACCAGAGGATCATCGTGGACCATTTCGTGAGTTAGTGTTACTATACCAGTGTTGGACGGCTTTATTCCTTCTTTAAAATACATGATAAAATCTCCGGAAGCAAGAGTCTGCAGCTTCTCTCCACTTTTACTGAACAGTATGATAGCAGCTTTATTCCTACAGGCATCAGTCTGACATTCTTCAACGGTAACCTCTGCATTATACTTCTTGGATGCATCTTCAATGGCAAAACGATATTGCCCGAAGCACACAGGCCCGAGCAACAGCAGCGTATATAAAGACCGGTAAAAAAGAGATGTATTTATCATTTGGTGTACATTAATTGAAATCCGTACAATTGAAAACAAAAATACGAATCATCAGTCACAATTTGTTATTTTTTCGGTTGATTTTAAATTTATTCTCAATTATATAAATTTCAACTTAAAATTTATTAATCTGAAAATCAATACTTTAAACTATTTATTTAAAAAATTTCACTACTTTGTATTGCATATTACCATTTTAATTACATATCTTTGTAATGTAAAATCGGAATAGGTTCATCTAGCTAGGAACATTATTCTGAAACTATAACTAATTAACAAAACTTATTAAAGATGAATACTGAAAATACCAAAGCGCAAATGCGCAAAGGAATTCTGGAATTCTGTATTTTAAGTCTCATCAACCATCGTGAAATGTATGTTTCCGACCTTATCGATGAACTTAAAAAAGGAAAACTGGATGTAGTGGAAGGAACCCTCTATCCTCTCCTTACAAGACTGAAAAACGGCGAGTTCCTTTCCTACAGATGGGAAGAATCTACAGGAGGACCACCAAGAAAATATTACCAGATTACAGAAAAAGGAAAGCTTTTCTTGGATGAACTTCAAAATACCTGGGCAGAGCTGACAGCGTCAGTAAACCAAATTACTCAAAAAATTTAAAAAACAAAGCTATGAACAAGACACTCTCAATAGGACTCGCAGGTTTTTCTTTCACTATAGAAGAACACGCATATATAAAGCTCAGCGATTACCTGAATGCACTGAGAAGCTCATTGGATGCTTCAGAGGAGGAGGAGGTAATGCATGATATAGAAATAAGAATGGTAGAAATCTTCAGAGATTCTTTAGGAAAACGTGAAGTTGTAAATGATTCTGATGTAGAAAGAGTAATTGCACAGATCGGAACCCCTGAAAAGATCGAAGAGCAGGAAGAAGCTTATTTTTCTGAGAAAAACTCTAAAAAGACCCACACTTCAGGTACTGAATATACAGATAAAAAGCAATTGTTCCGTGACCCTGAAAGACAAAAAATCGCCGGGGTATGTGCAGGACTTGCTTATTATGTAGGAATGGACATTACCGCGATGAGAGCTATCTGGCTGGGAATCTTCGTATTGGGAATCTTCACAGCAGCTATTTCTTCTTCACTGATTGGCCTTCTTTATGTAATTCTCTGGATCGTACTTCCAAAAGCAGAAACAGCTGCAGATTTCCTGAAAATGAAGGGAAAGCCTATGAACTTCGACAATCTTAAGAATGAGTCTAATAAGTTGGTTCAGTTTGCCAACGAATCTACTCAGAGAGTCGGAGAAATTTACATCGAAAACAAACCTTATATCAACAATGCAGGAAGCGGAATCTGGAATGTAATAAGATATATCCTGGGAGGAATCTTCGCATTAATGGCATTCGGAAGTTTATTAGGTGCATTTGTAGCATTTGGATTTATGGGAAATAATGATTTTCCTCCTATCAATCATATGAATTATTTGTTTGATGACGGAAACATGAAATATATACTGATGGCAATGATCATTATTGGAAGTTTAATTCCTGCAATGATATTCGCACTGTTAAGTATCAAACTTATTTCACCAAAAACTAAATTAAGAAATACAGGATGGGTTTTAGGAGCATTATTCCTTGCATTAATTGCATTCTCCACTTATTTCGGAATTAGTATGGCGAAAAAAGAAATGTTTCTGAAAGGACATAAGGAAGATACCGAAGAGATTTCTATTAATACAACTTCTGATAGTTTGTATGTAGATTTGAAACAGATATCTATTCCACAAAACTTTACAGGATACGATGATGATCTTTACTCTGACAAAGTCTCTGTGTTTGAAAAAGACTGGGTACATGTAGAAGTTACAAGAAAAGCGGATATTAAAACACCTTACCTGATTATTAAGAAGGAAGCCAAAGGATATAATCTTCCTCTTAATGTAAATGTTCCGGTAGAAATTGTTAACAATAAAGTAATTCTTCCAAATTATATTAAATATCCTTATGAGCACAGATTCAGAGATTACAGTATTAATTACGAACTGGTAATTCCTCAAAATGCAGTAGTAATTCCGTTGAAAAAAGACAAAATGGATTTTGACGGAGATCTGAACGGAGACGGCATCAATGATGACGAGCAGAATCAGGATGAGGATGAGAACGGTAATATCAGAATAGAAAAGAATAAGATTTCTGTCAACGGTTCTACCATAGAATATAACTCTAATGACAAAGACAGCATCATTATCAATGGTAAAAAAGTTCCGAATTCTCAGGCCGACCAGGTAATTGATTCTATGAAGTCTACGCTTAAAAAAGCAAACAAAAATGTAGACATCAAAATTAAAGACGGAAAAGACGAAATTTCCATACAAACTAAATAATTAACTTCAGAGAGTGCAGAAGGTGTGAATGGAGGGCAACCGTTTGAAATTCACACTCTTCTTCTCTCAGAAATCAGAAAAAATATTATTATTTAGTTCGCTATGTTAAAAAAATGTTATACATTCGTATAGTTAAAAATAATTAACCAAATCATTAAAAAACACCTTAACCATGGTACAAGTTGCACTAGAAATTGTAATGAAAATCGTAGATTTAATAAGCGGTTTGTTTTAAGAGCGATAATATTTCAATATATTTGTAAAGTATAACCTGTTTGGTTATACTTTTTGTTTTTAATCTAAAGATATATGAAAAAACTGATAGGTAAATTAATGTTAAAGATCTTAGGCTGGAAAGTTGTCCTGCAGGGCGATGCTAAAAGTCTGGACCGATGTATCCTTGTGGTTGCACCTCATACGCACAACATGGAATATCTGTTAGGAAATCTTGCCTATTGGTCTCTGGAAAAACCATTAAAAATCATTATCAAAGATGCCCATACAAAAGCATGGTACGGAAGCCTTGTAAAAGGACTTGGCGGTATTGGCATCGACAGAAGCCAGAAAAATGACCTGGTAAATTTTGTTGCGAGACAGTTCGAAAAAGAAGATTTCAGCCTTGTAATCACTCCTGAAGGTACCAGAAGCTGGGTTCCGAAGTGGAGAAAAGGATTTTATCATATGGCATTGGCTGCAAAAGTACCGATTGTTCTTGCTGCAGGTGATTTTAAAAGAAATATTGTGTATTTAGGCTATACCATACCTTACGAAAGGATCGCTTCAGTTCCTTTCTCCGAGATCATGGAGGAAATTCAGGATTATTATATAAAAAATGATATTGTTCCTAAAATACCGGCGAACTGGAACCCGAATATTATGGGAACGGGCAGCGAGGAGGAAGTTAGAAGTTAGAACAAAATTACTTACCTATTTAGATAATCATTTATCATTCATTATTTATCACTTATAAAATGAAAGGTCAGACTAAAGAAGAGCTCCTTACGTTCTTAAACAACTGGGGAGACAATATAACATTAGCAAAAACGCTTGAAATACAGTTCATCGATATTGACGTTGAAAATGAAACTTTAACGGCAACCATGCCGGTACAGCCAAAGGTACATCAGCCTTTCGGGATCCTGCACGGAGGAGCGAGCTGTGTGCTTGCTGAAACCTTGGGTTCAAGCTTGTCCAATATGTTTATTGACGGCAGCAAGTATTACGGGGTAGGAACCAATATCAATTCCAACCACCTGAAAAGTAAAAAAGAAGGGATTGTAACAGCTACAGCACGATTCATCAGAAAAGGAAAGACCATGCATGTTTCCGAAATTGAGATCAGGGATGAAAAAGGCGTACTCATCAACCATACTACCATGACAAACAATATTCTTCTGAGATAATTCAGAATATCAACAAAAAATAAGAGACTCAAAAAATTTGGGTCTTTTTTAATGCGCTTATGCGAAATATTAGTTAAAAACAGCTCTTTTAATTTTGACAGTTTTAAGACTAGTAATACCTTTGCTGAAAGGAAAATCAACTTGGGAATTTCCTACTGTATTTCCGGGTAATGATTTTCAAAACCTATCCATAACCCATGATTTATTTCAAACTTCCTTTTAACGAAACATTATATTCCACTGACCCGAAGACCAACGGGGAATCCGTCAGTTTTCATTCATTTGACCTGTTGAGACAGATTAGTTTTGAAGGCAGTATTATCAATGCTTCCGGACAGTTTGGACAGGCAATTATCTCCAATGACATCCTGCTGAAAGATGACAGCTTTTTCAATGGAGAAACAAAAGAAGAGTATATCAACAGACTTCATCAGGTTATTCATGTCATTAAAGACCATCAGCTTCCAAAACTGGTATATTCAAGAAGGAAAATATTCAAAGATTTCAACCGGATAGATTTCAAAGAAAGTTTTAAAAAACTATGTGCATCCTACCCTAATGCATTCAGATATATCTTCAATGACGGCCAGAATGCCTGGATGGGAGCTTTTTCAGAGACTCTGGGAAAATTCAACAAGGCAACCCATGAGTTTGAAACCATGAGCCTGGCAGGAACCCTACCTGTAACCGAAGCGTGGACAGAAAAAGAAATTGAAGAGCAGAAACCTGTCACCTCCTATATTCACGATACGCTTAAAAACTATTCAGGAAACATAGAAGTATCAAATACCTACGACCATATTTCAGGAAATATCAAACATCTCAGGACAGATTTTAAAGCCCATATCAAGCCTGAAGATCTGGACAGCCTTATCAGTGATCTCCACCCTACCCCTGCAGTCTGCGGTATTCCAAAGGAATTCTGTAAAAAAAGTATTCAGGAACTTGAAAAATTTCCCCGCGAACTGTATTCCGGATTTATTAAAGTGGAAACGGATGAAGATATCATGTATTTTGTTAACCTGCGGTGTGCAAGACTCTACAAAGATTCTGTACATGTATTTGTAGGCGGTGGTATTACTGCCCTGAGCAGCCCTGAAAAAGAATGGCGGGAAACGGAACTGAAGTCGGAAGCTGTTTTAAAGAACCTGGTGGTTTATTAAAATACAGGCAATGGTGGCTTCGGGAGCCTCAGCCACCTACTTATTCTCATCCTTATTATCAATCCAATATAAAAAATTCGTATCTATTACTGGTGGCTGAAGCTCCCGAAGCTACCTCTCTCAAACAAAAAACCTCCTTCCAATGAAAGAGGTTTTATATATTAAATAATGTAATTTTTAAATTATTTCTTCACTCCAATCCTGCTCCATGTATCCAGTACAAAAAGCAAAATCAGGCCAAGAACTGCTGAAGCAATTGAAAATACAAACTTCAGGTTATCTTCTGATAAAAGGTCTGTCTGCCAGTCCAATGCATAAAGATTGATGGCAATAAAAACGATAAACACAACTAGAAATACTTTATAAAACTTCTGCATGATTCTTAAAAATTAATATAGTTCAGCACCAATTGGGCAAAGTTTGCGGTAAATAATTTTATTGAAATAGCCAAAAGGATGATCCCGAAAACCTTCTGAAGAATAGACAGGGTAGCCTCCCCCATTTTGTTTTCCAGCCATTTCGCTGATTTCAGCACCAAATATACGAAAATTGTATTGAGAATAATCCCCAAAATAATATTAATATCATGAAATTCAGCTCTGAGAGATAAGGTTGTTGTAAGCGTTCCGGCTCCTGCAACCAGTGGAAATGCAATAGGGACAATGGATGCAGCCTTTGCTTCGGTAGTTTTGTTGATCTCAATACCTAATATCATTTCAAGGGCTATGATAAAAATCACAAAAGCTCCGGCAATGGCAAAGGAATTCACATCTACCCCGATCAGCTTAAGAATTTTGTTTCCTACGAAAAGAAAAACAATCATAATGACACCGGCAGTAATGGAAGCTTTCCCCGCTTCTATCTGCCCAAACTTCTGCTGAAGGCTTACCACAATAGGAACAGAACCAATAATATCGATTACGGCAAAAAGAACCATAAAGCAGGTAACGATCTCTTTAATAGAAAAATCATTAAATATTTCCATCTCTTTGTATTAATAATTTCGCAAAAATATGAAAAAAAAATGACTATTTGCTAATCCTTGAATACAAATCAACAACTGTTTTTAGAAGTTCCTCCATTCCTTCTGCTGATTTCAGAGGTGAGTATTTTTCCATTTGAATCCTCTGAAGCAAATTTCTGTATTCTTCTGCAACAGAAAGTCCTTTATAACTTTCCAGGAATACTCTGAAATCCTGTGAAGAGCTTTGGAAATACTTTTTTCTGACATCCATATCCATTTCTTCCAGGGTATCAAAGAACTTTTGATAATCTCCGTTATCTTTTAGATTCTCAAGATAGCTGAAATAATCGTCGATATCCGTTTTCAGCGTTTCTCTTATCTGTTTTTCGGTTTCAGCGACAGAGCCAAGTGGTTTCGGAGATGCTGTTTCTTTAACTAACGTTCGTTTTTTTTGCCATGTCTTAAATAACAGGTACATAATAAATAACCCGATAAGAATGGAAATATTGGTTAAAAGAATATTCCAGTGGAATTTACTTTTTTCCTTTACTTTAAATGTTGTTGTTTTCAGAACAGGAGTATTTACCGTTTCCAAAAGCGTGTTGGTGTATTCGTTTACCTTCTCAACTGTGGTACGGGATTCCAGAATCTGATCATGAGAAAATGCATTCAGGGAAAGGGTTTTATTTCCAAGATCTACATATTCGCGGCTGGCCGGATCAAAAAATGCAAACTGCTCGGTCTGGATCGAAATAGCACCTGCTTTTTTAGGAATAATTACATAGTTAGCCAAAATCTCTCCTTTCATCCCTGTGGTTCCGGGAGCCACTTTGGATGTAATTTTAGGGGCAAAGACTTCATAATCCGGAGATGAAATAATCTTGGGAAGATGCATATCGGGAAGATTTCCTTCTCCTGAAACTTTAACAATAACGTTGATCGGCTTGTTAACTTCTATTTTATCCTTTGATGCATTATATACAGTCACCTTGAAATTACCTACTGCATTTTTAAAATATTCAGGGGATCCCTCCGGAAGTTTTTTTACATTAAGCTTTACTCTGTTGGAAACAATTTTATTTTTATTCGAATAAGAGCTTACTGATGCCGAAACCGATGGAACATCTACATACCCTGATTCGTTAGGAAATACCATAAATACTGCGACCACCTGGGAAGCCATATTTCCGGCACCCGAAGGATCTATCTCCGATTTGTTTAAGTTTATAGGATGTACATTAAGATTTTCCTGGCGCGGAAGACGAACATCTTTCACCTTTCTGAAATTGTCCATGTTTTTGGAATACACCCTCAACACAGCTACTGTAGCCTGATCCTGATAAACCTCACGGTCCTCGATCTCCATATTAAGATAGACTTCGCTGGCAAGATTGCTGGCAAGAGACCTTCTTTCAATGATCTCTTTTATATTAATATCAAAAGGTTCTGTTTTGTAGATCTTATTATTGACTGTTACCAGTACGGAACCAATCTTGATTTTCCCTTTCTTTTTGGGCTCAAGAGCAATTCTGGATATTTTCTGGGTAATAAGTGTATTGGTGGCGGGATCGATTAATGTATTTGTCATTGATCCGCTTCCTATAATATTAAATTTTGAAAGGTCAGGAAGCTGAAAACGGGTTTGTGGTTCAAGATCGATACCATTAAGCTCCAAAACAATCGTAAGGTTTACAATATCCTTTCCGTTATATTCTGATTTATCAGGTTCCATAAACAGATTGACCTGTCCGTAAGAAATTACGGATGCAAAAAGGAATAATATGTAAATCAGTTTATGCTGCATCACCAATCTTTCTCGTTGCTTTGGGGCATCGAATAAGAATTCTTATTTAAGATTTTTCTGGCGGTTTCTTTTTCTTTTTCGTTGACTTTATCTAATATCGCATTTTCAAGATTCTTAGGCATTTTCCCTTCATTCTCCTGGTTCTGCTTAGGAGTATTTCCCTGGTCGCTTTCCCCTTCATTCTGTTGCCCATTGCCCTGATCCTGCTTTTGATCTTTTTGGTCACCTTTCTGATCATCATTTTTATTCTGATCATTTCCTCCTCCGCCTTTTCCTGAATTGTTCTGTTCGTTTTTCTGCTGTTGCTGTTTTTCTTTTTCTTTCAGCTTGGCAATTTCATAATTCTTTCTGGTCGCTTCGTTATATGGATTTTGCTTCAGAGCCTGCTTGTAATAGTCAGCCGCTTTTTCCGGCTGGTTCATCTGCATGTAGGTATTGCCCAAATTATGAAGAGCGGCTGTTTTATCCGGCAGAGTCTGCGAAAGCTTCTGAGCCTTGTCAAATTCTGCTTTAGCCTCTTCATACTTTTTGCTTTTATACAATGCATTTCCCAGGTTATAATGAGCTGTAAAATCTTTTTCATTTTCTTTTACAGCTTCCATATACTTGGAAGACGCTCCGTCATAGTCCTTACCGTTAAATTTCTGATTACCCTCATACACTAAAGTTCTATAGTTTTCCTGCCCCAACAGTGTGTTTGAGAATGAGAAAGCAATAAAAAACGATAAAAAAATGATTTTAGTATTCATTACCTGCAAAATTATTCCTTTATATGTTAATAAACAGACTTCTATTTGTTAAAGTTCGGTTAAAGTACTTATTTAAAATCTTGATAAACAAAGTATAAAAACTAAATGTTGAAATCTTTTTTCGGATTCAAGATATAAATTAAAAAGAAAAAGAAAATAGAAACTATTAAAAAATATTGATAATAGTGATTGGCATTCTGAGACTTTACCAAAGTCTGTGCAGATGAAGATTTTTTGTTAACAGCATCAATGATCTTATCAGGAGCTTCATTGATATTATTTCCGTCTACGTAATCTCCTCCTGTAGATTCTGCCATTTTTTTAAGAGCTTCCGTCTGTCTCTTGGAGATCACCGTTCCGCCATCCATATCGGTCTTATAGCCCATCAGCTGTCCGAAGACATATTCCGGAACCGGCGCCCCTTCATCCGTTCCTATTCCTACCGATGTTATGGTGATTCCCTCTTTATTAGCCAGTCTTATGGCAGCATTATCATTTCCTTCATTATCTTCACCGTCACTCAGCAGAATAACTTTTCTTGAGCCTTTGCTTACATTTTTAAATTTTTCTGCTGCAGCCTGCATTCCTTTCAGAAAATCAGTTCCCTGGATTTTCATAGAGCTTGTTTCTACTGCACTTATGTAGGTTTCAGCGGTCCCGTAGTCTGTGGTAAGCGGCATAATAGAAACGGCTTCACCGGCGAAGATCACAATACCTATCTTATCATTCTTCATCTTCTGCATCGTGCCCAGCATCAGATTTTTCGCCTCTGTAAGACGGCTGGGATCAATATCTTCCGCATTCATAGAATTGGAGACATCCAGCATAAAAATTACATTATTAAGCCTTTGGTTGGTCTTCACGTCCTCAGAACCGTTCAGTAAATCTATAATCGAAAATATAAGGAAAAGCGTTCCCAAAAGATACAAAGCCGGAAAAAATTTTGTAAACCCGGATCTTTTTTCGAACAAGCTGTCATGAAACCTGCTGTCTGCGAAAATCTCTCTTTTTTTCTTTTTCCATCTCAGAAAACGGATCAGAAAGAAGGACAGCAGCGGCAGAAGCAACAGCAAAAATAAATACCAGTAATTTCCTAAAGACCAATTCATCAGCTTAAAAATTTATATAGCACCCACCGCAACAATGCATCAAAAAACAGCATTCCCAATGCGATCCAAAGGAAAATTTTAAAATATTCGTCATAGTTGTACAGTTTGGCAACCTTGATATCAGTTTTCTCCAATTGGTTGATCTCATCATACACTTCTTCCAGGCTGCTATTGGAGGTCGCTCTGAAATATCTTCCGCCTGTAGTCTGAGCTACTTCTCTCAGTGTATTTTCATCAATCGTAACCTCTGTTTCTGTAAAAATAAGGTCTCCAAAAATATCCTGTGAAGTAGGCATCAGTGCAAAACCGTTGGTTCCTATCCCAATGGCATATACTTTTATATTATTGTTTTTGGCAAGCTCTGCAGCAAGCTGGGGAGGAATTGCGTTCTGAATATTGCTTACTCCGTCTGTCATCAGAATCACTACCTTACTTTTAGCTTTGCTTTTCACAAGATGATTCACCGCCACAGAAAGCCCTTCTCCAATAGCCGTTCCCGGCTCAAGGCCCGCAGAATTAAGGTTTTTAATTTCTTCCATAACCACCTGATGATCAGAAGTTACCGGCACTTTTGTAAATGCTTCTGCGGCATAGGCTACCACTCCTATCCTGTCATTCGGACGTTTCTGGACAAATTTTACGGCAATATCTTTTAACGCAGTAATACGGTCCGGATTAAGGTCTTTGGCCAGCATACTCAGGGAAACGTCTATGGAAAGCATAATATCTACACCTTTGGTATCATCCCGGTCCTGGGAAACCGTAAAAGTTCTCGGCCTGGCCATCGCAATAATCAATGCAGAAAGAATAATATATTTTGAAAACTTAAGCAGGCCAAGCACGGCACGGATTCCCCCATTGCCTTCCATATTCCGGACTGTAGGGACTTTTATGCCTTTCTTCCGCTTTCCACCCGCATCTTTAATAAAAAGAGGAATGAACAGCAGAAAAAGCAACAGGAACCATGGGCTGTAAAATTCAAAATCAGGCATCCTTTCTCAAATTTTCAAATTCTAAATCTTTTGATGATCTCTTCACAAAATCGCGGATATCTGCAAAATCTTTTTCCATGGTAGTCTGATCAGGAAAGGTCTTGGCAAATTTCACAAGATCTCCTCTTAAAAAGACATCTTCCACTGTCTTTTCATTTTCCTGGGAAATGGTATTGTTTTTCTTCATGACATCAATAAGATCATCTGTAAGAAGAACATCCGCCGGAAGATGATATTGTTTGGCAATGAATTTTCTGGATATGTCTATCAGTTCAACATAGAACGAACGAAAATCACCTTCTTCAATATATTTTTTCTTTTTCAGGGAATCCAGTTCCTTTAAAGTCTGGTTAGTGGCAACAGCCGGTGAGCTTTTAGATTTCCTCCCCCATTTAATAAACATAATGATGGCAATAATCAGAGCGATACCCGCTAAAGCAGCGAGAATATAAAATTTATAAAGCTCCCAGTAATCTTTTGCTTCAAGCTCTACTTCCTTATTGTTCATGATATCATTGATCTGATCTGCCTTTTGGGCGGTATTTACCACATCAATTTCATAAGGAATGGTTTTTAAAATTTTACCTCCTACATTAAATTCCAGCTCGGGAATGGTAAATTTCCCTTCTTCATATACAGAAAATTCAATTTTCCTTTCGTAGGAATTCTGATTCTGTCCGATGCTGTCTTTAATTTCTTCAAAATGGAAAGGCAGGAGTTCGTTTTTAGGGGCAGCCACCACCTGCAGTTCATGGACATTGTCTATTTTAATAACCAAACGGTTGACCTCACCCAAGGCAAGTGTTTTCTTTTCCAGATTGGAAGATAATAACTGCGAAAAAGCGTTTCCACAGATTAAAAAAGAAAGTATGAATAATATTTTTTTCAATTTCAAATAATAATAGTTGAGGCCGGAGCCTTTGTTATTGATATTTACTTCTTCTGGAAATAATTATACAGCATTTTAGAATAATCGGCACCGGTACTCATATTCATAAAGCTGGCAGAGCTGGTGGCAAAATCTTCTTCCAGAGCACGGACTTTCTGCTTCTGGGCTTCAGCAAATGTATACCTCCATCTTGCACTGGAAGTATTGGCCCAGACTTCTTTCCCTGTTTCAGCATCATACAGAAGAGCATAGCCTACATCAGGAATTTCATTATCTTTTTCGTCATAGATCCTCATTCCCAGGAGCTGATGTTTTTTTGAAACCACCCTAAGCATTTTGGAATCATAAGGATCTTCAAAATCTGAGAACAGAAAAACGAGAGACTTTCTTTTGAAAATCCCCATCATATATTCCATTGCCTTATCCATATTTGATATAGCCGGAACATAATCTGCCGTCAGAATATTACTGATAATAGAAAGAATATGTTTTCTGCCTTTCTGGGGCGGAATCACTTTATATACTTTATCTGCAAACAGGATGAGTCCTACTTTGTCATTATTTCCGGCAGCTGAAAACCCAAGACTGGCCGCGATTTCTGCTACATATTCCCTTTTCAGCTGGCCTTTGGTTCCGTAATCCATGGAGGCGGAAATATCTACCACGATCATCATGGTCAGCTCCCTTTCTTCCTCCATCACTTTCACGAAAGGTTCGCGGAAGCGGGCTGTTTTGTTCCAGTCGATCCTTCTGATTTCGTCTCCGAACTGGTACGGACGGACTTCGGAGAAAGTCATCCCCTGTCCTTTAAAAGCACTGTGATACTGTCCCATAAGTGAAGCTTCCGTTTTCTTTCGGGTACGGATCTCTATCTGCTTTACTTTTTTTACAATATCTTTTATTTCCATAAATGTGTTGCGTATTGTGAGATTCGGTTGCACTTCAATCTCCCATCTTCCTTACTTCTCACTTTAATCTTTCAATTCAATCGAAACATTCAGCCATTCATTATCAAATTTAGGGCTGTATTTCTTATAAAAGTTAATAGCGGGTTCATTCCAGTTTAATACCTGAAAAACCATTCCGCTGTACTGGTTAGATTTTCCATATTCCAAAGTGGCATCAAACAGAAGTTTTCCTATCTGTTTTCCTCTCATCTTTTCAGTTACCACCAGATCTTCAAGATACAGTCTTCTTCCTTTCCAGGTCGAAAACCGGTCATAATATAGGGAAATCCCAACTATTTCATTATTCAGTTCAGCAACAAAAGCTCCCCAAACCGGAGATTTCCCGAAGCCGTCCTCAATAAAATCATCCAAACTTATAGTCACTTCATGAAGTGCCTTTTCATATTCTGCCAGCTCCCGGATCAGCTCCAGCATGGGAGCACAATCTTCCTGAACAGCTTTTCTTATTACCACTTCACTCATTAGGGTGCCTGAATTTTAGCTAAGATCCTGTTGATGATCTCTTCTGATGAAATTTCTTCTGCTTCTGCCTCAAAAGTAAGACCAATTCTGTGTCTTAAAACATCCTGAGCCAATGCTTTTACATCTTCAGGAATTACAAAGGCTCTTCCCTTCAGGAATGCATAGGTTCTGGATGCAATGGCAAGATTAATGGATGCTCTGGGAGAAGCTCCGAATCCAATATAATTTTTAAGTTCAGAAAGTCCGTAATTTTCAGGATAACGGGTTGCAAAAACCATATCCAGAATATATTTTTCGATCTTTTCATCCAGATAAATCTGGTTGATGAGTTCTTTGGCGTCTACAATATCCTGCAGTGATATCACAGGTTTTACAACAGGCTGATGGGAGGTTGAAACCATTCTCATCACCGTTCTTTCGTCTTCAAAATTTGGGTAATCAATCTTACATTTCAGCATAAAACGGTCACTCTGTGCTTCCGGAAGCAGATAAGTACCTTCCTGATCAATCGGGTTTTGAGTAGCCAGCACCAAAAACGGCTTCGGAAGTTTCATGGTTTCATCACCAATTGTCACCTGTTTCTCCTGCATCACTTCCAGCAATGCAGACTGTACTTTTGCCGGGGCACGGTTGATCTCATCCGCCAATACAAAATTGGCAAAAACAGGACCTTTTTTTATTGAAAAATCGTTGTCTTTGATATTAAAGATCATGGTTCCCACCACATCTGCCGGAAGCAGGTCGGGAGTAAACTGTATCCTGGAAAACTCGCCATGAACAGCTTCTGCCAGGGTTTTGATCGCTAAAGTTTTTGCCAGTCCCGGAACTCCTTCCAAAAGGACGTGTCCGTTCCCTAAAAGACCCACCAAAAGTCGGTCTATCATATATTCCTGGCCAATAATCACTTTATTGATTTCCTGTCTCAGTAGGGAAAATAAGTAATTCTTTTCTTTTACTTTTTCCGTCAACTGGCGGATATCTTCAGCTTGATAGGTATCTGACATAGCTTTAATTAAAAATAGATGGTAAATTTCTGATAAATACTGGCATTAATCAACATAATGAATGCCATTTTAGAGTTAAAGTTTGTTAAATATTCCTTTATTTATAATGGATCCAGGTAATGAATCAAAAAAAGAATTCCCACAAGATGAGTCAAAAAGGGAAAAGCATTGATATTAATTGTTTAAAGCAGTCTGTTGGATCAGCCTATTTTTTATCTAAAAGACATATTAATCCCAATGACAAATCATAATTATCATTAGAAAATTGCAGGATACTTTACAGATTAAAGCTTAGTAATGGTAATCGTAAAGGTGTTTTCAGGCATATCGACTGTTTCCTCATAAGCCCCGACATTTATAAAATATTCTGTTCCTGCCGTTGTTGTGAATGTATAGGTTTCCGCAGTACCGCCGCCACCGTTATCCACCGCACTTACGCAGGCCAAGCTGCCGCATGCGCCGCTGTATAAATCCATTTGGGGATCATAAGCACTGCCCGAAGGCATGGTTATTTTAACCGTAAACTGACCGCCATCGCCGGTAAACTTAAACCACGTTCCGTCATTCATTGCATCAGCACATGTAGTTATAAATCCACCATTGTTAGTAGCAGATACAGCATCATTCTGAGTATAGGTATAGGGAAAGACCGACGCTGCTAAAGCCCCGGAACATGCATCATTAACAGGTACAGGAGGTATTGTAGTAAAAACAACATCTGTACAGCCGGAAGATACAAGACTGCCGGTAACTGAAGTAACTTTCAGATAATAAGTAGTATTCGGATTAAGAGGAGCTGACGGAGAAAAGGATGTACCGGCTACTGCCTGTTGATTAATAACATCAGTTCCTCCTGCACTTGTTCCTAATGATATTGTATAGGAATCGGCCCCGGAAACAGGAAGCCATTTAAAATTCGGGGTTAAAGATACAAACTGAGCATTGTTCACCGGATAATTAACAAAAGGACACGCAGGTGTAGAGCTGGATGTTAATCCAGAAATTGTCACTGCAGATTTATAATCCGCTCTTATTCCTCCGGGCGGCGTTGCAGGATCAACAATCATACGGTCTCCTTTATAATAAAGTGTTGAATACGGGATATGCGGATACACACGAAAGGCTTCATCAAAGTTATTAATATCAATACTTGGAGCATTTTCTTTTGCAGCAATCACTAAGTTATCACTGTTGTTATAGGCAAACGGGGTGGTAAAAATAACTTCAACCTTATTATTAGTTTTCGTCACAGTACCGGCAAATACCTGGGTAAGCTGTGCTGAAGGAATCCAGTCTGTTCCGGAAGTAAATCCGGTCTTTGCGGTATGTCCAAGATAAACGGTCCAGTTTGAAGAATCATTAATCGTAGCCGAAGGGTCTACATAAAAGGTGAGCCCTGTAATATTGCCAGCAGCTGCTGCATTTAGTTCCTGTCTGGGATAGATCTGCTGAACATATGAATATGAAAAAAAACTACTTATAGGAGCCGTTCCGACACTTGTACTTGTAATGTTTAAGTTTATTTGAGCATTAAGCATTAAAGCTATCGATAACAAAATTAAAAGTAAAATTTTTTTCATTTTTGATTAATTAGTATTGAACATTGTGCTAATTTAATTATAAAATTTTAATTTTTCAAATAAATGTGAATTTCAACACCTTATTAACAAAATTTTATACGAATATTTAATACATTTGCATCAAACACCGACAATATGTATCAAAAGCTACTTTTTCTAAGCATCCTTTTGGCAGGACTTTTAAAATCACAGACAACAAGCAGAATGAATCTGATTTCAGATGCCGTGTATTATGACGGTTACGCAGCTACAGTATCGGATCCTGTTCCTGCCGGTCTCATCAGGCTCTCAAATACCAGATACGCAAGAAAGCTTACGGATGCCGAATTGAATTCTTTTAAGGCTAAAATTGCCATGAGAGTGACCATAGGTGCTTTGTGTGATAATTATGACCGTCTGGGAAGTGTTTATTTAACAATGGTACCTAAAAATCAACCTGCTTATACAATTAATGATACTAATGTAAAACGAATTGAGGTTAGCCGGTACATTACTCCGTTTATGAATAAAAACCGCACTCCTGCAGAGGTTCCTTATACCTATGACTTAAGCAATCTATACAGCATATTTCATGATACTGCATTGCGTACTGCCTACGATATGTATATGGAACTTGATGTTTTCGGTGTTCCTTATGCAGCACAGACCCAGGTTGCAGGATGTGCCGGCAGAATTGATGTTTTTTCCGGAACGCTTACTTTCTTTTCGACGGATGCGGGAGCCACTCCCACAGACTACAATGCGCTTGTTCCTATTTTAACCTATAAGACATTAAACAACTATAACAGTACTGATGTCCCTGGTGAAACGGTTAGGATTGTCACATTTAACCTTCCCAATGCCGTTACCAATGCCCGCTTTTATGTCATATCCACTCCTCATGGTGCCAACAGTGGCGGCGAAGAATATGTAAGAAGACAAAATTACACCTATATAGATGACGTACAGATGCTCACCTACACTCCCGGAGGAATTTCCTGTGAGCCATTCAGGGTATACAATACACAAGGTAACGGGATCTATGGTGCTGTCCCGAAATCATTTGCAGAGTGGACTTCATGGAATAACTGGTGTCCGGGTAATTCGGTTCCTGTCAGAGGATTTACTATGCCCAGCATAGCCGCCGGAAACCATACTTTAAAACATACGATACCTACCGCAGTTTTTAATCAGCAGCAGGGAGATGTCTATTTATCGGTCTATATGCAGGGGAAAAGCAATACGGCTTTGGATGTAAAAGATATTAAGACCGTAGATGTAAGTATATATCCTAATCCTACTTCAGATTTTGTTAATATAAGATCAAAGATAGATGTAGCTTCGATAGGTCTTTTCAGTATTGACGGCAAAAAACTGGCTGAAACTCACGGTGAAAACAGGATAGACATTTCAACGTATACCGCAGGAGTCTATTTTCTGAACATTGTCATGAAAGATGGAATAACATTCAAACATAAGATCATTAAAAAATAAAAAATTACAATCACGATAAATCGTATTCAGATCGTTTGAATTTGAAAAACAGTAAAAACTCCTTTGAAATACTTTCAGTGGAGTTTTTTTATGATCGATAAAGAAACAAACAATTAACATCTTTTTTCAGGATTTAAGAACATTTAATTCAATCCCTTATCCAAAAAATTGTCGCTTCCAGTTTATTAAACTATTTTTGGTGATTAAAAATTTTTGCAAAATGAATTATCATTTTCAAGCACACAGACAAGTGAGAAAGAACCTTTTAAGTATTCTGCAAAACACTTCCCATGAAGATCTTCTGCTGATTCCTGACGGGTTCAACAACAATATGTACTGGAATATTGCCCATACGGTTGCTACACAGCAGCTCCTGCATTATTATCTGAGCGGAAATCCCTTCAGAATAGATAAATATTGGATTGAAACCTACAAAAAAGGAACCCTTCCGAACCTGAATGTACAAAAATCTGAAGTGGAAGACCTTGAGTTTTTACTCACTGAAACTTCAAAGATTTTGATGAAAGATTATGACAGCGATTTCTTTTCAGACTACACACCGTACACGACCAGTTTCGGCATGGACCTGAAAAGCATCCAGGATGCCATCATCTTCAACAATATGCATGAAAGCCTGCATTACGGCTATATCATGGCACAGAAAAGAGCAATACTTGGAGAGAATGGAAGGTAAGTGAATTTTTGCTACGCAAGTCAATGATCAGATGTGTGAATTGTACAGCTTTCAAATTTGACTTATGAAGTAAAATTCACTATTAACTATTCACCATATAATTTATAATAAATTTCAATGAAAGACGATTTTATTTTCGGGCTGCGTCCCGTAATTGAAGCAATTGAAGCGGGAAAAACGATTGACAAGATCTTTGTGCAGAATGCACTGCAAGGTCCTATTTATGCTGAGCTGAAAACGATTTTAGCCAAAAATAAAATTCGTCCCAACTATGTTCCAATTGAAAAGCTGAACCGTTTTACAAGAAAAAACCACCAGGGAGTGGTTGCCTTTATTTCAGATGTTCCGTTTCACAGAGTGGAAGATCTCGTTCCGCAGTTATTTGAAGAAGGAAAAACACCTTTTTTACTGATCCTGGACAGGCTTACGGATGTAAGAAACTTCGGGGCGATCTGCAGAACAGCAGAATGTGTAGGCGTAGATGCTATTATCCTACCGGAAAAAGGAGGAGCACCGATCAATTCGGATGCTATCAAAACCTCTGCGGGAGCGCTTTACAATATTAAGATCTGTAAGGAACCGAATCTTGCGCATGCAGTAGATTTCCTTCAGCAGAGCGGTATTTCTGTATTTGCAGCTACCGAGAAAGCTCAGAAACTGATTTATGATGTAAATTTCACAGAGCCCTGCGCCATTGTGATGGGAAATGAGGAAACCGGAATTTCTAAAGAAGTCATGCATCATTCAGACGAAAAAATAAAGCTTCCTATTGAAGGAAAAACACAGTCGCTAAATGTTTCTGTAGCATGCGGAGCCATTTTGTATGAAGCGGTAAGACAGAAAATCGTAGCGGCTCCAAATCTGTAATCAGACAGGACCTAAGTATTTTATCGTGATGTTTTGTGGTATCGTTATTGATGCACAGAACGGAAATATCAGTAAAATTTAACTTAAAAAAAATCAAATGAAAAACGTAGCAGCATTCATGCTTATCTCATCTATAGCTCTTGTATCTTGTAAAAAAGAAACAGCAACCATCACTAAAGTAGATCCTAAAACTGGGAAAACAGTTACGGTAGAAGTTCCTGCCGATTCTGTAGCTAAAGTGGCGGAAAACCCTGCCATCAAAGACTCTGCAGGAGTTTTCACTCAGACGTTTAAACTGGAAAAAGGAAAAACCTATCCTCTTACCACGTACCAGAGAGATGTGAAAACAATGGAAGATCCTCAGGGAAAAACGATTACAGCAACCAGCGAATCTACGGATGAAATGAACTTCACCGTTAATGATATCAAAGGTAATGTATATGATATGACCCTTAATCTTGTCGCTAAAAGAAATTCGCAGAGTGCACAGGGCAAAACAGTAGTTGTAGATACCAAACTGGCTATTCCGAAAGAAGATGACCTGAAGATGATCTGGAATATCAACAAAGCACTGACCGGCAACAAGCTTAACATGAAAATGGATACTAAAGGAAATGTGGTTTCTATTACAGGTTTTGATGCTGTTTATACCAAAGTTACTGCTGCCGTAGGAACTCTTATCAAAGATGCTAACCAAAAAGCAAGCGTTGTGGCCAGTCTGAAGGAAACCTTCAATGAAAAGGTATTAAAAGACCAGCTGAATAAAAACTTAACGATTATTCCTAAAAAAGGAGTGAAAATTGGTGAAAAATGGACTACTTCTGAAAACGCAGATCCAAGCGGAAGCATTAAAGTAACTTCAAACTATGTATTGAAAAGCGTAGGAAACGGTGCCGCAGAAATTTCAGTAACGGGAGGAATTCCTAAAAAGACGGAAAAGAAAACGCAGGGAACTATCACACATAGCCTTAGCAGCGAGCTTGCCCAGAACGGAACCATTAAGTTTGACCAAAGTACAGGATGGATCACCAATCAGAATATCGATGTAAAAACAACACAGATTGAGACTATTTCAGACGGAAAACAGTCACAGTCTATGAAAAGCACATCCAAATCTTCTGTAATGGTCAATCCTTCTGCAAAATAATTGAATTAAAGACGTTTTAGGGTCAGAGTGTTTGAGAGTGAGAGCATTTGAGAGTAGGCTTTTATCGTAGATAATAACTTTCAGGATAATTTTATAACCCTTGAACTGCAAACTCTGAACTTTAAATCATACACTTGAATTTAAATTAGAAATTATGAAGTACATTCTTGAGTTAGTGCTCTCTGCCATCATTATTTTCTTTGTCTGGAATATCCTGAAAAGGGTGTTCTTCAAGACTTTTTACAGTTACAGATTTGATAATAATAAAAATAATAACAGGCAGCAGGATCTAAACAGCTCGAATAAGAATAAACAGAATCTCAACTGGGATGCAGAAACAGTTGACTATGAAGAGGTAAAAGAAACTAAAGACAAAAGGTAAAAATTCCAAAGGAAATAAAAAGATAATAACCCGTATGGCTAAAAATAAAAACTTAATTTATATTGCAATTTCATTAGTTGTATTTATAGTTTTAGCATTTTTATACTCCACTCCTGTTTTCTCCGGAAAACAGCTTTTTCAGCATGATATCGTACAGTACAGAGGAGGTGCAAAAGAACTCCTGGACTATAGAGCTGATACCGGAAATGAAACCTACTGGAGTGACTCCATGTTTGGCGGGATGCCGACCTATCAGATGGGAAGCCAGTTCAAAGGTGACATCATTAAAAAGATCGACAGCAACCTGAACTTCCTGCCAAGACCGGTCAATTATCTATTTCTCCTTTTTGCAGGATTTTTCTTCCTCGGAATGGTAGCCGTCAGAAACTGGAAATACGCTTTACTGGGTGCCACTTTCTTCGGATTATCCACCTATTTTTACATTATTATAGCGGCAGGGCACAACGGTAAAGTAAATACCATAGAGTATTTCGCACCGCTTCTTGCCGGAATTATATTAGTTTATATCAGGAAACAGTACATCTGGGGATTCATTGCAACAACCCTTTTTATGGGACTTCAGATTGCAGCCAACCACCCTCAGATGACATACTACCTGTTTCTCGCATTAGGATTTTTATTCCTGTCCGAGCTGGTAAGAGCCATCCAGAAAAAGACTCCGATGAAGCATTTTCTTATTTCATCAGGAATTATTGCGGCTTCATGCGCAATTGGTGTCGGGATGAACTCCCAAAGGATCATGGCCAATTCCGAGTACATCAAAGAAACCGTACGTGGAAAGCAGATTCTGACGAATGACAGTCACACTTCAGGAGAATCAGGGCTGGATAAAACCAGTATCCTGATGTGGAGCTACGGAAAACTTGAAACACTGAATCTTTTCATTCCAAGGCTGATGGGTGGCGGAAGTCAGGAACCTGAAGCTAAAGAAATGATGAACAGGGTTCAGGAGCTTATCCAGGAAAATGTAGGTTCACAGGCTGAAATGGACAGAATTTCCAAAGGTTTCAACGGGGTTACCTACTGGGGAGACCAGCCGGGAACCTCAGGCCCTGCCTATCAGGGTGCTGTAGTATGTTTCCTTGCTTTATTGGGATTCTTCTTTGCATGGAAAAAATACCGTTACTGGATCCTCGGAGCTTCCATTCTTACTGTTCTACTGGCATGGGGAAGCAACTTTATGCCACTGTCCGACTTCTTTATCGACTATGTTCCTTTCTACAGTAAATTCAGAGCACCATCTTCCATATTGGTGGTCGTGGAATTATTATTCCCTTTAATTGCTGTGATAGGAATCTACAGGTTCTTTACGGACGAAAAACTGACCGAGGAATACAAAAAGAAAATTCTTATGTATGTAAGCGGTGGAACTTTGGGACTGTTATTAATCCTTCTTCTTTTTGGAAAATCACTGCTTGGTTTTTATACCGATGGAGAAAAAACATATTTCCCGCCATTCCTGTTGGATTACCTTGCTGATGAGAGATTCAAATTATTCAGAATTGATGCCATCAAAGCATTAATTTATGTTGCTATAACGGCCACTGTTCTTTTCATGGCTATGAAGAAAAAACTGAGCCAGAATATTGCTTTGATCATCATCGGGGCTGTGAGCTTATTTGATCTTTGGACGGTAAACAAACGTTACCTGAATGATGAAAATTATGTAGACAAAGTCTTTGCTGAAAATCCATTCCAGACAGAAAGTTCAGATCTGCTGGCTGAAAAAGTTCAGGGAAATCCGAACTTAGAATCTATTCTGGCCAATGTCAACGTTAATAAAACGCTTGAAACCATTGCTGAAAAAGACAAAACACATTACAGGGTTTTCAATAATATCTTAGGAACATTCAGTGAGACCAATACCTCTTATTTCAAATCTTCAATCGGAGGTTATCATGCCGTAAAGCTGAGAAGATATGATGATGTGATCAACGAATATTTCCAGGTCATGGACTCTGTAAAAGTGCCGAATATCCTGAACCTTCTTAATGCCAAATACTGGGTGATGGGAGGACCGGAGCAGCCTCAGGCAATGCCGAATGCAAAAGCCAACGGAAATGCATGGTTTGTAAGTGATCTGAAATTTGTGAATACTCCTGACGAAGAAATTAAGTCTATCGGAGTGATCGACAGTAAGAAAACTGCTGTTATTGCATCATCTGACAGATCTTATTTCAACAATAAACCTGTTCAGGCAGATTCTGCGGCATTTATCAATCTAACGAAATATCAGCCGAATGAACTGGAATTCAAATCTCAGTCAAAAACACCTCAGCTGGCTGTCTTTTCTGAAATCTACTATCCTCACGGATGGAAAATGTTTGTGGATGAAAAAGAGGTTCCTTACATCAAGGCAGATTATCTTCTGCGTGCGGTACACGTTCCTGCCGGAAACCACAACATCAGAATGGTTTTTGAGCCTGAAGTGATCGAAAAAGGTAAATGGCTGTCTCTTTTATGTTTCGGACTATTTATTGCGCTGAGTGCATTCGGGATCTTCTGGATGAATAAAAATAAAAAAAAGGAACAGCTTGTTGAAAAAACTGTTTAACGTTTAAAGTTTATTGTTCAAGGTTAATGGAACAAAAAAAAATACTGATCATCACCTATTACTGGCCTCCTGCGGGAGGTCCTGGTGTTCAAAGATGGCTGAAGTTTGCAAAATATCTGCCGGAATCCGGCTGGAATCCCGTGATCTACACCCCGGAAAATCCAAGCTATCCCCTACTCGATGAAAGCCTTTTAAAAGACGTTCCGCAAAATATAGAGATTGTAAAAACCAAAATCTGGGAACCTTATCAGCTGGCTGAAAAGCTGAACAAAAGCAATAAAAAGTTCAAAGCCGGACAGTTTGATGTCGGCAAAAATCAGAGCTGGAAATCCAGGCTTTCGATCTGGGTGAGAGGAAACTTTTTCATTCCGGATGCAAGGGTATTTTGGGTAAAACCTTCCATCAAATTTTTAGAACAGTATTTAAAAGAAAATAAAATAGATGTGGTGGTGACTTCCGGTCCGCCCCATTCTCTTCATATGATCGGTCTGGGACTGAAAAAGAAGCTTCCTAATCTGAAATGGATCGCTGATTTCCGTGATCCCTGGACTGAAATCTCTTATTATAAACATTTAAAGCTCACCAAAAGTTCTGACAGAAAACACCGTCAGCTTGAAAGTGCCGTTTTTAAAAATGCAGATATAACATTAGCGACAAGCTATACTGATGCTGAAAACTTCAGAAAATCAGGAGCCAATGCAATATGCATTACGAATGGGTTTGATGAAAGTGACGCTTCAACTCCGTTCAGTGCTACAACAGAAAAAATACAGCAACAGAAAACTTTTACCTTAAGTTATATCGGTGTTCTTGAGCAGTTAAGAAACCCTGAAAAGCTATGGAAAGCTCTTGATGAATTGGTGAAAGAAAATAAAGAGTTTGCAGATCATTTCACTTTAAAATTTGCAGGAAGAGTTGATGATAAGATCCTTCAGTCTATAGAAAGTTCAAATCTGAAAAATCATATCCTGAATCTGGGTTATATTTCTCACGATAAAGCCGTTGAAGAGATGGCAAATTCAAATCTTTTACTGATCACCAATTTCCCGAATGAATCTTCTAAAGGAATTATTCCCGGAAAAATATTTGAGTACCTGGCAACCGGAAAGCATATTATTTCTTTCGGGCCGACTGGAGCCGATGTTTCAAGGATACTTGCAGAAACAGGTGCGGGAAAACATTTCGGTTATGAAGATTCCAAAGCTGTTAAAGATTTTATCCTTGAGAAATATGAACTCTGGAAAAAAGGAAACCTTCTAAAAAACACCCAGAATATTGAACAGTTCTCAAGAAAAAATTTGACTAAAAAGCTTGTTGAAATTCTAGGTTAATCTAAAAAAATCCTTGTCAAGGTTTTAAGCCTTGACAAGGATAAAAGACCAATAAATTTCAGCCTTTAATTTTAATTCTTACAGCATTATATTAAATCGTCCATTGGTCATTGACAACAGCTATCAGATATTGTTTTCCCTGGAATTCTTCAAAAACAAAACGGATGGTTTTCCAATCCATTCCGCCATTCTTTTCGGTTCCTTTTATATAGTTTTCAGTAAAATCTTTACCGGGAAATATTTCCTTTACATTATTAAGTGAATTTCCGCCAGCCTGGAATTTATTTAATGAATACTGTGCAGTGGTAAAATCTTTGGAGAAAACCCATTTTGCAAAATAATCATTAATGCTTGCTTTGTATGGATCTCCTGAACCATCCTGAGCACCCCAGGTAAATAACGTCTTTGTCGGCTGAAATTTCACAAATTCCTCTTTGGAAAAATGCTGGTCTTCTTTTGGATTAACAAATCCATACATTGAGAAGCTAATGCCTTTTTCCGGATGAATGAATGACGCAAAAGTTTTATAATCTTTACTTTTCAAAGCCTGCAAAATCCCGTCGTTAGCTACCTTTACAGCAACCTCATCCGTTTTTTTCTTCTGCACTGCTGTCTCCATAGTCTTTTCCCTGGCCTGGGCCATAGAATCTATCACATTGGGAATAGGCTTTTCAGGGCTTTTCTTACAGGCTGCCAGCAGGGTTACTGCCAATACAGGAATAATGAAATTTTTCATCTTTTCAATTTTAATTCATAAAAACACCAAAACTGATGCCAATACAATACCTCTGATAGATAAGTTCTGTTGTCAATTTTCCGTTTAATAGAGTGCTTTTAAGTAAATTTGTTCTATGGAAATTTTAGATATCCTTATTATCGGAGGCGGGCCTATAGGTCTCAACTGTGCGCTTGAAGCACAAAAAAATAATCTGACCTATCTGATCGTGGAAAAAGGAACCATCGTCAATTCATTATACCATTATCCTTTATATATGCGTTTCTTCTCCACGGCAGAAAAACTGGAAATAGACGGCATCCCGTTTATTTCTGCTGCTCCCAAGCCTGGAAGACAGGAAGCCCTGGAATATTATCAGGGGATCGCCAGACAGAGGAACATCAATATTAATCTCTATGAAAAAGTCCTGAAAGTTTCCAAAACCGGAGATATTTTTGATATTGAAACCTCAAAAACAGCTTACAGAGCTAAAAATGTAGTGATTTCCACAGGATTCTATGACATCCCGAATCTGATGAATATTCCGGGAGAAAACCTTCCAAAAGTGAAGCATTATTATACAGAACCTTATCCATATGCAAAACAGAAAGTAGTGGTAGTAGGATCAAGTAATTCTGCAGTGGATGCAGCCTTGGAAACTTATCGGAAAGGAGCCGATGTAACCATGATCATCCGCCATTCAGAAATTTCCAAAAGTGTAAAATACTGGGTAAAACCGGACATTGAAAACAGAATTACGGAAGGAAGTATTAAAGCTTATTTTAACTCAGAAATAATAGAAATTACCGGAAATTCTGTCATTTTTAAAGAGGAAAGCGGACAGATTAACGAAATTGAAAATGATTTTGTCCTTGCCATGACCGGCTACCTTCCCGATTTTGAGTTCTTAAGGAATTCCGGACTGGAACTGCAGGGCGAATGTCTGAATCCGCTATACAACCCGGAAACCATGGAAACCAATGTTCCGAATCTTTATCTGGCCGGCGTTGTCTGCGGTGGAAAGGATACCCATCTTTGGTTTATTGAGAACTCACGCGTTCATGCGCAGATGATTGTTGGAAATATACTTTCTAAGTAATATTAATTAATTGTGCCTTTTATATATTTTTGAACTGAGTTTTGCGAGTTCTGATGTAATAACGGCCTGTTAAAATTCAACATTCGCTCCGAAGATAAAGTTCCTTTTTGCGGCAGGATTATAGAAACGGCTTCCAAAAGCATTGGTATCAAAACCGGCAACATAATCTGTATTGTAAAGGTTCTGAATCTGCAGATGCAGGATCAGTTTTGCATTATCAATCTGTAATGGAAATCCTAATCTGAAATTTCCTACCAGGCTTGGTTTTGACCAGACAGAATTGGCATCATTCAGAGGTACTTTTGAGATATAATAATGAGAATAGTCTACACTAAGCTTTTTTAAAAAAACAAAATTAAATAAACTGTTTACCGTTGTGTCCGGTACTCCTATAACTTCATTTCCTGAAAAATCATTCTCCAGCTGTTTGTAATTTCTGAATTTGAAATCATAGAAGCTTCCGGAAAACCGAAACTTAAAGCTGCTGAATATTTCATTTTTAAGATGAAAGCTTTTAGACTCTAAGAGAACTTCTACCCCTTTCTGGACGATATTCCCCTGATTGGCAAAATATTCCTGCCCGCTTTCATTTTGCCTTCTTACAATGGCATCTTTCATTCTGAAATCAAAATAACTTCCCTCAATAAAAATAATATTGCCAAACTGCTTTCTGAAACCAATCTCTTTATTCCAGCCGTATTCAGGAACAAGATTTACATTAAACTGCTGATTGGAAGACCGGATTTCTTCACTTGTAGGAGCTGAATTTCCTTTTCCTATTTTTCCCCTTATTGAAAATCCTTTTCCCAGCAGATAGGTAATTCCCAGGTTAGGAAGCCACTGTTCTTTAAATTTTATACGACCCTCTTCCGAAGCCGGATACACTCTCTCCCATTCGTAGGAATGGGAATTTAGGCTTATCGAAATATCGGTAAAGAGCTTTTCATTAAAATTCACTTTTTGTGACAGAAAATAAAAGCCGGACTTATTTTTTAGCTGATCGAAATTCTGAGGGTTGCCCGGTATTCCTTTATTGTTGTTATAATTCTTAACCAGAATATTTTGATCCCCTCCTTCAAACCCTAACCTCAACGCCAGGGAAATACTGTTCCAGTTTTTTTCATAATTAAAATGGGTCCTCAAAGCAAAATTCCTTTCAAATCTGTTTTCAAAATTCGTGATGAAAGGATTTTTAAAATCTACATAGGAACCCTGTACTAAAATAAAGTGTGAAAAATTTGGGTTGATAGCAGTCTCATGTGAAATTCCTGCTAAAATCATTTTATTACGGATTCCTGCATTCTGTTCCTTTGCACTCAAAAACCCTCCGGCAGCTGGCCTTGCCTGTTTTCTGTCAGATTCCATCTGTTGCAGGGTAAGTCCGCCCGGGGTTTCATAATTCAGATCAGAAAGTAATAATACAGCATTCAGTGAAGCCCTGGAAGCATATTTAAAATGATCTTTAAGATAAATCTGCTGTCTCTTTACAGCCGACTGTTCACGGTAAGAATCTGTCTGATAATAATTCTGAAAAAGCTGAAAAAAATGTTTTCCTTTCCGACGGGCAACATCCAAACTCTGTTCAAAAGTCCCGTAACTTCCTATAGAAATTCCGGCAGATAAGTGATCTGATTTCCTGGTTTGCAAAAGCACTGTTCCCCCGGTTACAGCTCCGTAATCTCCACTTTCCGGGCCTTTATAGATCTCCATTCTGTCAATAAGTTTCGGAGATATGATATTAAAATAAGTATTCCCGGACACATCCGACAAAATGAAATCATCCAGATAGACTTTAATATTCCTTACGCCAAAGGGAGATCTCAGGGTACTTCCACGGATTGATATCCTGTAGCTGGCCGGTGAACGCTCTTCCATTCTGGCTCCCGCAATTTGATTGACAGCTTCCAGAAGTCTTTCCGGAGGATTCTGCTCCAGAAGATTTTCAGAAACAACCGCTACGGATTTCGTAGAGTTCATAAAAAGAGCCGGCTTCTTATAGGCATCAATTTTCACCTCAGATATCAGAACAGCAGTATCCTTTTTCTGCGAAAAGAAAAACGACACCGTGAGAATAAAAAAGAAGGCTAATAATCTCGTCATCAGCACAAAGCTAGCAAAGTTTTATTGTATTTTTAATGTGTAATTTAAAAAAAACGTGGCATTTAGCTGTCAATTTCTCTTTTCTTAAGCATCCAGGGAATCACAAAATAAAACCCGGCAGCAATGCCCACAGCTAATAGTCCGGTTCCTATCCACAGCGCATTGAAGCCCAGCTTATCAGCAGTCAGGGTCCCGAGATAGGGTGTAATAATAAAAGCTATAGAAACGGCTATTCCGTTCATTCCCATATAAGCTCCTTTGTTATTTTTTCCGGATCGCAAGGCTGTTATTGTAGAAATAAACGGAAGCGTCCAGATCTCGCCTATACACAATAAAGTCATAGAAACAACTAATGTAAGAATGGAATAATCAAAAACAAGCATTACATAAGAAATCCCACATAATATAGTTCCTATGAACAAAGTAAAAGCAAGGTTGAAATATTTTTCTGCGATCTGTACAAAGCCCATTTCCAGAAGTACAATCAGGAAGCCACTATAGCCAAGAATATAGCCGATACTCTGCTGGCTCAGATGTGCGGTATCCTTATAAAAAATAGTCAGTGTGCTGAATAACTGGAAAAAACAGATGGCGAACAGCATACAGAAAAAACAGTAAAGCAGGAATTTTCCATCGCGGTATGGAGAGTTTTCTTTTTTAACAGCAATAGCCTCTTTTACTTTTTTTGTCTTCACTGAGGCCAGCTTATTCCGTTTTCCGAAAAACCTTATATACATCAATCCCGCCAGTAGTGCGGCCAATGCATTACTGAAGAATAAAAATTCATAGGAAATAGCGGATAAAATCCCTCCCAATGCAGGACCTATCGAAAATCCCAGGTTAACAGCCATTCGGTTGAGTGAAAAAGCCCTGGTGATATTTTCAGGCTTAGCATATTTTGTAATCGCTACTGAGTTGGCAGGACGGAAAGTCTCGCTCACAATGCTTTGGATCAAGATAATCGCAGCCAGCCCCACTTCTGTTTTAAAAAGCGGAATCAGGCAGAATAAAGGCACACTCAGAAGCAGGCTCAGACTCTGGACACGGTATTCTCCGATTTTATCGGTAATTAACCCACCCAGCCATGAGCCCAATACGGAACCTATCCCGAAAAAGCTGAGAATAATTCCTGAGTTTTCAATACTGAAATGAAGATGCCCTGTCATATACACTCCCAAAAACGGAAGTACCATAGAGCCCGCACGATTGATGAACATGACCAGCGCCAGCATCCAGCTCTCTTCTGAGAGTCCTTTGAAAGAACTCGTATATACGCTAATTAATTTCACAATATTATTTTTAGGGGAGAAAATTGAGTGAGGCACAAAAATAGGCAAATTGGCCAAGAATGCCCATTAAAAGGCACCTTTTTTATCAATTATATTAATAGAGATAAGAATATAACCCATTAACGGGAATTAATACAAATGATTTAAGGTTCTGATTTGATCATTAAACAAAAAAAGCAGGACCTGTTGAAGGTCCTGCTTTATATTTGATCATTTTAAGATTATTCCGGTTTAAAAGAATCTTTCAATGTTACCGTACGGTTAAATACCAATTGAGAATCCGTAGAATCCTGATCTTTTGTAAAGTATCCGATTCTCTGGAACTGAAGCGGTTCTCCCACAGCGACATCTTTTAAGCTTGGTTCAGCAAATCCTTTAATGGTTGTTACCGATTCCGGATTGATGAAGTTCAGGAAATCTACATCCTTCTCTGCATCAGGCTGCTCTACGGTAAATAGTTTTTCGTAAATTCTTACATCTACAGGAATTGCATGAGCTGCAGATACCCAGTGAAGTGTCCCTTTTACCTTTCTCAGACTTTCTTCGGTTCCGCTTCCGGACTTGCTCTTTTCATCATAGGTTGCATAGATCGTAGTGATCTCACCGTTCTCATCCTTCTCTACCCTTTCCGCTTTGATGATGTAAGCTGATTTCAGGCGAACTTCCCCGCCTAATTTCAGTCTGAAGAACTTATTATTAGCCTCTTCTTTGAAATCTTCTCTTTCAATATATAATTCTCTGGAGAAAGGAACTTCTCTTGTCCCTGCATTTTCCTGTTCAGGATTATTTTCAGTTTCAAGCCATTCTTCCTTACCTTCAGGATAATTTTCAATGATTAACTTAACAGGATCTACAACTGCCATCACACGTTTGGCAACCTTATTCAGGTCTTCACGCACACAAAAGTCAAGCAGCTGGATCTCGATAAGATTTTCTCTTTTGGCCACCCCTACTTTTTCAATGAAATTTTTGATCGATGCGGGCGTAAAACCTTTTCTTCTCATTCCGGAAATAGTGGGCATTCTCGGATCATCCCAGCCTGTCACTGCTTTTTCAGCCACCAGCCTTTGAAGCTTTCTTTTGGAAGTGATCATATAAGAAACATTCATCCTGGCGAATTCTCTCTGCTTAGGCGCTATTTTAGATTCGTCGTATACCTGCTCAAGGTACCAGTTATATAACGGTCTGTGATTTTCAAACTCTAATGAGCACAATGAATGTGATACCTGCTCCAGATAATCTGATTCACCGTGTGCCCAGTCGTACATGGGATAAATTTTCCATGCCGTTCCCGTTCTGTGGTGAGGTCTTTTCAGGATTCTGTACATTACAGGGTCACGTAAATTCATGTTCGGAGACACCATATCGATCTGCGCACGAAGAGACATAGAACCTTCCTCAAATTCTCCGTTTTTCATTCTTTCGAACAGGTCAAGAGATTCTTCTACCGGACGGTTTCTGTACGGCGATTCTATTCCCGGCTCTGAAGGATTCTTTCTCTGCTCCGTGATCACTTCAGAAGGCTGCTCATCTACGTAGGCTTTTCCATCCTTAATCATCTGTACGGCCCATTCATAAAGCTGCTGGAAGTAGTCGGATGCATACAGCTCTTTATCCCATTTGTAACCCAACCATTCCACATCTTTTTTGATAGAATCCACGAATTCCTGCTCTTCTTTCTCAGGGTTCGTATCGTCGAAACGAAGGTTTACGGGAGCGTTGTATTTTTCGCCCAGCCCAAAGTTGATGCAGATGGCTTTTGTATGGCCAATATGCAGGTATCCATTAGGTTCAGGGGGAAAACGGAAACGGATCTGTTCTTTTTTCAGACCGTTTGCCATATCATCTTCAATAATTTGCTCAATAAAATTGAGTGATTTTTTTTCTTCTTCCATTTAAATTAGCTTTTATTGTATGCAAAAAAAGTTTGACAAAGTTACGGAAAATTTAGAGCTTACGGAAATGATAATCCAAATGCTGAACGGGTAATAAATCATTATTTTTAGCTAACTTAGATACAGATAAAACCAATTTACAAAATTACTGACTATGGCTGTTTATATCCTAAGCAATCGTAAGATCGTCCGTCACAAAGGCGAAAAATCAGATTCATTTTCCAATGATGAATATTCTATTCCCAATTTCAGGATCGCAAAATGTGATTTTGAAACCTACAAAGAGCCTGCTGCTGCTGCAGCCAGAAAGAAGAAAGATTATACCAATCGTAATATTTTAAATTACAAATTATTTTCTGAGCCCGAAAAGCAGGGCTATGAAGATGTCCTGGAAGTTTTACGAAGCGAAAAAGGCATTAAAAACTCTCCACTGACAGCCAATAATCTCGGAGGAACCCAAAGGATGTTCTATGAATTATATAAGAATATGTCTTCTACAAAAGAAAGAAGCGATGTTTTGATTTTTATTCATGGGTATGCCTACGATTTTGATGATGAGTTAAAAGCAATTATTGATCTTAAAAATCTGTTTATTGATAATCCGGCATCACCCGTGGAACATATTCTTTTTGTGAGCTGGCCTGCTTCAAGCAGCATTGTTCCTCTAACCTATTTTGATGATAAGGCATCAAGTATTAATTCCGGATCATCGCTGATGCGCCTGTTTTATTTCTATACCCAGTTTTTAAAAGATATTTTTTCAACCCGTGGCCTGGCGCCATGCAATCAAAGAATACACCTGATGGCCCATTCTCTTGGAAACAGGGTTCTTCAAAGCATGCTGTACAGCCTTAAAAAGGAAAATGTTCTCCGCGTTATCGATCAGGTCCTGCTTTTAAATGCTGATGTAACGTATAAAGTTTTCGAAGATTCTGAAGATTCATATAATAAGCTTCCGCTGCTGGCCAGCCGTATTTCTGTTTATCTCAACAGAAAAGATACGGTGTTGGGAATTTCACAATTCACTAAAAATATCCTGACACCGAGATTGGGCAAAAACGGGCCCAGTGATATTGAAAATCTGAAAGATATTGTTGCTATTATCGACTGTACTTTTGTAGAGGATGACATTTTAAACAGTCTCAAATATGACATCGGAAATCATTGGGGATACCTTTCCAGCTCAAGGGTTCAAAATGATATTTTTCAGAATTTACATGGAATTGACAGAAGCTTAATCACAGGCAGAATAAAAAATAACGAAAATCTTTTCACAATTATTTCTTAACAATTAATTAAAAAATTCTTATAAAATGAACTATATGTTAAAGTTTAATTTATTGCTCTAAATGGCACAAAGATTGTAAATCATTACCATGAGAAATAAAATATTTTATCATGAAAAGAATTAAAAACAAGTTTTCTTACATAGTGAGATATATTAAGAAAGCAATTTTTGTAAAAGACGTGATTTAATAAATGAATATTAACCTATAAATAGAATTATCCGACCCTAACACTACTTTGCTCCTATTTTTAAATCCAACATCTTCTTTATTAATTTAAAGAAGTCATTTGTGATTTCCTTAATTTAGGTATAAACAGATAATATTGACAAAATAATTCCTCCCCTTGTGATTTTAGTTAATTAAAGTTAAATTCTTGTGTAATAAAAAAAAGAGATTGATATTTACTATATTAATCAAATCAAAACCCATTTCACTATGAAAAACATGAAAAAACTTAAAAAAGCTGAACTAAAAGTAATTAAAGGAGGGATAGTTCCACTTGGTTGCAACAATTGGGACCCAAGAAAAAGATGCTGTACATCATGGGATGAGGAGCACATGTTCAACCCTATCTGTCCGGAGGCTTAATTAGTCTTGCTTGTTTTGAACCAGAGCATCTCATTGTTCAGTTCCAAAATAGATTCAAAATTATTTACAAATAAAGATCCGGTTCCCAAACCCTGGGGCATCGGATTTTTTTTTGTGAACGTATATTGTGCGATAGCATTCAGTCCTATATTACTTTCGAGCGCGGAAGTGATCCACCAGCCGATGTTCTGCTCCTCTGCAAGTGAGATCCATTCATCTGAACCGGCAAACCCACCAACCAATGCAGGTTTAAGAATAATATACTGAGGCTTGACGACTTCCAAAAGCCTTCTCTTTTCAACAGGATCTGTAATGCCTATCAGCTCTTCATCCAAAGCAATGGGAGTTGGAGTCTCGGCACATAAAAATGCCATATCATTCCAGTTTCCTGCTTTGATAGGCTGCTCAATAGAATGAATATGAAGATCTGCAAGCTGCTGCAAAACAATTAGCGCTTCTTCTTTATTAAATCCGCCATTGGCATCTACACGAAGCTCTAATGCATGTTCCGGGAATTTCTCTCTTAATTTCTGAAGGATTTTATACTCAGATTTCCAGTTAACGCCAATCTTCAGCTTGATACAATGGAATCCTTTTTCAAGCTTTTCCAGGATCTGCTCTTCCATATACTGAATATCTCCCATCCAGATAAGCCCGTTGATCACAATAGCAGATTTCCCATCGGTAAATTCACTTGGAAAATACAGATGATCTCCATATTTCAGATTCAAAATTGCCTGCTCATATCCGAACCATATAGATGGAAACTCTTTCAGTTCTTCTTTTAAATACAGATAATCCCGGTTAATATTTTCACAAAGCCATTGGAGCTTTTTCTCATAGTCCGGCCTGTCATCGAAACTCAATCCTCTGAATAATGCGCACTCCCCCGTTCCCGTTCTCCCGTTTTCTTTAATTTCGAGAATAAAAGTCTCTTTTTCATGCAAAACGCCGCGAGACGTTCCGCTCGGGCGTTTAAATTCTAATAAATATCTGAAATATTTTGCTGTCATTATTTTACACTGTCAATCCGCATAAATTCCTCTGCTTTTTCCACCATCTGAATACTTCCGCAGAAAAACGGGATTCTCTGATGAAGCTCTGTAGGCTCTACTTCAAGAATTCTTCTGAATCCGTCTGTGGCTTTTCCTCCAGCCTGTTCAGCAAGGAATGCCATAGGATTACATTCGTACAGCAATCTTAGTTTTCCGTTTGGAGCCTGAGAATAGGAAGGATAAATATAAATTCCTCCTTTCAGCATATTTCTGTGGAAATCTGCCACTAAAGAACCGATATATCTTGAAGTGTAAGGACGGTCTCCTTCTTCCATCTGGCAGTATTTAAGATAATTTTTTACACCCTGAGGGAATTTGATATAGTTTCCTTCATTGATGGAATAAATTTTTCCATTGGTAGGAAATGTCATATTAGGATGAGAAAGATAATAGGTTCCCAATGAAGGATCCAGAGTAAATCCGTTTACACCGTTTCCGGTAGTATAAACGATCATGGTAGAGGAACCGTAGATCACATATCCTGCTGCAATCTGGTTGATCCCTTTTTGAAGAAAATCTTCCAGCTGAACCGGAGTTCCTGGCTCTGTTACCCTTCTGTAAATAGAGAAAATAGTTCCAACGGAAACATTTACATCAATATTGGAAGATCCGTCTAAAGGGTCGATCAGCACGACATATTTACTTAAATGACCGTTTTCACCACATTTAATGTCAATAAAATCATCATTCTCCTCCGAAGCAATACCACAAACAACCTCTCTCTGAGACAAAGCCGTAATAAAAATTTCATTGGCAATCACATCAAGTTTCTGCTGTTCTTCACCCTGAATATTTTGGTTTCCGGCAGCTCCTGTTATATCTACAATTCCGGCTTTATTTACTTCTCTGTTTACCACTTTTGAAGCCAGTCTTATGGCGCTCAGAAGACGGGAAAATTCACCTGTAGAATACTGAAAATCGTCCTGTTTATCTATAAGAAATTCTCCTAAAGTCTGTAATGGTTGATTTGACATATTTTTCTTTTTACGTTTTCCCCAAATTTCGGAAAATTTATCGGAGAAAGAAAGCTTTTATTAGAAAAGACCTTAACGATTGTTTTTCAACATCATACAGAGTCACCAATGATATACGCTTAAAATTATCATTGCATAATTAATCCCCATTTGATGACAATAAATCAATGAAATTCTGATAATATTCTTCAAGTTTCAATTTTAATTAAATCTTAATCCTATCTCACGGTCAGAAACTTTCATATCTCGTTGTAAATTTATAATTTTGACGTCCGTAAAAAACTCATGTAATTTTTAATCTAACAATTTTATTTTTAACAAATTAATGAAAATTTTCAAGTTTGGTGGGGCATCTGTAAAGGATGCTGAGAGTGTAAAAAATGTCTCCATGGTTTTACAAAGCCAGGGATTTGCCCAATGTCTGCTGGTTATTTCAGCAATGGGCAAAACGACAAATGAATTGGAAAAGGTTGTAGAACTTTATTTCAAGAAGGACAACTATCAAACTGAGATTGAAAAGATAAAAAGAAAACACATTGAGATTGCGGACGGTTTGTTTTCTGAAAACCATGCGGTTTTTGCTGAGATCAATATATTTTTTGATGATATTGATTCTTTCTTAAGAAGGAACAAATCTCCTAATTACAGCTTCGTCTATGACCAGGTAGTAAGCTGCGGGGAAATGATCTCTACAAAAATCCTGAGTGAGTACCTGAACGAAATTCAGTTTACTAATCAGTGGCTGGATGCCAGAGATTATATCAAAACGGACAGTTCTTACCGGGAAGGTACGGTAGACTGGGCTAAAACAGAAGAATTCATTTCAACTTTAAATACGGATATCTGCTATGTAACGCAGGGATTCATTGGCTCTGACGACAATAATTTTACGGTAACTTTAGGAAGGGAGGGCTCTGATTACTCTGCTGCTATTTTTGCGTATTGCCTGAATGCTGATGCCATGACGATCTGGAAAGATGTTCCGGGCGTAATGACAGGGGATCCAAGGAAATTCAGTAATGTAAGTCTTCTCTCTAATATTTCTTATGAAGAGGCTATTGAAATGGCTTATTACGGAGCAAGTGTCATTCACCCGAAAACGTTACAGCCTCTACAGCAAAAAAACATTCCTTTTTATGTAAAATCTTTCGTAGATCCTACCAAAGGAGGAACTAAGGTTGGAGCTTCAGATAAAAACCAACATGAAGAGTCTTATATCCTAAAAGAGAATCAGGTTCTGCTAAAGATCTCGACGAGAGATTTCTCATTCATTGCAGAAGACCATATGAGTCTTATTTTCGGATATCTTTCCAAATATAAGATCAAGGTATCTCTGATGCAGAATTCTGCCATTTCATTAGCTTTATGCCTGGAAGATAAATTCAATCAGGTGGATGAGCTTAATGATGAACTTCAAAAAATATTTAAAACCAAAGCTGTTAAAAATGTATCTTTATTCACAGTAAGAAATGCGAAGATGGATCATATTGACCAGTTTTACCAGGAAAAAAATGTATTATTGGAGCAGATTTCCAAAAATACGGTTCAAATGGTAACACAATAATTTTAACTGCGACTAAACACATATGAGTTTAATTTCGAAAAACGATCTTATCACTGCTTCCGGCTTAAGCAAAATTGGGTTTCTGAAAAACCCGGTAGCAGCGGCCGTGATGAGTATTGCCAAAATAAATGAAGTTAATAGATTATACAACAAATTAAAAGATAAGGAAGGCAAAGATTTTTTCGACTCATTTGTAAGAGAAAGGAACTTAAGCTATATCGCTTTTGAAGAAGACCTGGCAAAAGTTCCCAAAACCGGACCGTTTATTCTGGTATCAAATCATCCTTTGGGAGCTATTGACGGAATTTTAATGTGTAAGATTCTTTCGGAAGTACGTCCGGATTTTAAAGTAATGGGGAATTTTCTTCTGGAAAAGATCAAACCTATGGAGCCGTACGTGATTTCTGTAAATCCTTTTGAAAACAGGAAGGAAGCTTACAGCAGCACTTCGGGAATGCGTGAAACCCTGAAGCATCTTCAGAACGGAGGCTGTGTGGGCATCTTTCCGGCAGGAGAAGTATCCAATAAAAACAATCCTTACGGAGAGATCCTCGACAGAGACTGGGAAAAACCTGCCCTTAAGCTGATCAGAATGGCTAAAGTACCGGTAGTTCCTTTGTATTTCCATGCTAAAAACAGCCGCCTGTTTTATCAGGTTGCAAAACTTCACCCAAGTTTACAGACCTTGATGCTTCCTGCAGAAATGATGAACGACAGGGAAAAACCGATCAGAATCAGGATAGGAAAACCAATCACTGTAAAGGCAATGGATGAGATGGAAACCATTGAAGAGCTGGGGGAATTTCTGAAACGTAAGGTATATATGATGAAATCTTACTACGAAAAGAGAAAATCATTGGCCCAAAGCATCAATCTTAAAAATTTAACGTTAAAGTTTCCGCTTTTAAAAGAAGAGAATATCGTCCAGAATATCATTGATGAAACTCCCAAGGAAGACATCCTGAAAGACATCAACCGGCTGAAAGGCACAGAAAAGATGCTGTTCAGCAATGGAAATTACGAGATCTATTTCACTACTTACGAGGAGATTCCTTCTGTAATGAGAGAGATCGGCCGCCAGAGAGAACTTACTTTCCGTGCTGTGGGTGAAGGAAGTAATCTTCCGTTCGACCTTGATGAATACGATAAGCATTATCATCATCTTTTCCTTTGGGACAGCAGTGCGGAGAAACTTGCCGGGGCCTACAGAATGGCTTTGGGGAAGGAGGTTATGAAAAAATATGGCATCAAAGGGTTCTACACCAGTTCTTTATTTGAGTTTGAACAGGACATTCATCCGTTCTTCAAAAAAGTGATCGAAATGGGCCGTGCTTACATCTGTGAGGAATACCAGCAGAAGCCACTTCCGCTGTTCCTTTTGTGGAGAGGAATCGTTCATGTATGTTTAAGGAATTCCGACCATAAATTTTTGATGGGCGGTGTAAGTATTTCCAATAAATTTTCTGAGTTTTCCAAATCTCTGATGATTGAGTTTATGCGTTCCAACTACTTTGATTCAGCAGTGGCACAGTATATCACGCCGAGAAATGAATACAAAGTAAAGCTTCGCGACCGGGATAAAAATATTTTCTTTGAGGAAATGGAATCTGACCTGAATAAGCTTGACAAGATCATTGATGACCTTGAACCGGAATTAAGATTACCTGTTCTGATCAAAAAATATATCAAACAGAATGCAAAAGTGATTGCTTTTAATGTAGATCCGAACTTCAATGATGCTATCGACGGATTGATGTACATCCGGATCAGTGATCTTCCGGAAAGCACGATAAAGCCTGTATTGGAGGAGATGAGCGACCACATCAGAAAAGAACAGGAAAATAATTCAGCTGAAAATCAGTAGGTTTTATTTTTATTTTAAAAAAGTACGGTTAATACTTGCTTCATATAGGAAAACTTACTACTTTTGCATCACTTTAAAACAACGAAGTAAGTCAACAAAAATATAATGGTTTCTTAGCTCAGTTGGTAGAGCAATGGATTGAAAATCCATGTGTCCCTGGTTCGATTCCTGGAGAAACCACTTGAAAACCTCTAATTTATTTAGAGGTTTTTTTGTTTTTATTCGGTAGACTTTTCAATAAATATTGAAGCACAAATAGGACTAATATACTTCACTGATAACATTATTTGAACTTTCCCGGCCGTACGGCTAATTTCACTTTCAATTGAAGCCTCTATAATTCTTTTAATAGTTTTTCTGAATTCCAGACTAAAGCAAATTCATCATTTAAATTGGCAAGGGCGGTCAGGTGGATCAGTTGAGCATCATATTTTTCGCCATTTATCCCTACCCTGTCAAATGCTGCTGTTGCATCTGAAATAACATACGTTTCATAGCCAAAGTTTCCGGCCATCCTTGCCGTCGTTGAAACACAATGATTGGTAGTTATGCCTAGAATCACCAAAGTATCGATATTCTGTTTGTCCAGTCTTTCTTTTAAATCGGTTCCGATGAATGCACTGTTTACATTTTTTGTAATAACAGGTTCATCATTTTGAGGCATAACATGATCATTAAACTGAAAACCCAGGTTCGATTCATACAGCTTAGATTCTGGATTAACTGAACTATGTCTGATATGAAATACAGGAAGTCTCAACTCTCTCCACTTTTCCAGCAATATTCCACTGATTTTTTCTGCATCTTTATTATTCCTGTTGCCACCCCAATACTCTTCATCTAAAAATCCTTTTTGAATATCAATCAATACCAGAGCTGGTCTTTTATCTCTTAATTTTATCATTTTATTATTATTTGTTTAGAACATACGGTTGTAAAATTGAGCTTGATTGATCTCCAATGAAAGCGGAAAGCTATCTATACTTTTCTTCAGGTCCTTATCAATTCTATTGAAATTCATTGTAGTATGTCATGTGTTTTGGATAGACAAATTTTAAGTTTCAGCTCTAACTGTCAATCTTTTATTTTGTAAATTTATATGATGAATATCGGGCCTCCAAACACTCAATGAATTGTGCGGAACGAACAAAAATGTGAGTATGAGTATTAAAGAATCATCAACCAATCATGAAAATAAAAAAGGTCTGGAACTTAGCTGTTCAGAAATATATGCCGTAAACCTGATCAGTGGGCGGTGGATTCTTTCGATCTGCTACTCCCTTAAAACAGGAAAACTGAGATTTTCCGAACTCAGGAACAGTATTCCTAATATCAGTGAAAGAATGCTGACCATGCAGCTCAAAAAAATGGAAGAAGAAAAGCTGGTTCTAAAAAAGGTCTATGCAGAAGTTCCTCCAAGAGTAGAATACGAATTAACAGAAATTGGGCAACAGCTGATCCCTGTTTTAGATCAATTGGAAATATGGGGCGAAGACCACAAAAAAATAAAGAAAGGTTTGTAAGAAGAACTGCACTGACTTTTAAGCAAATACATATCATGAAAAATATACCTGAAAATACTTTTGAAATTAATTATAAAAAACTTGCACAATATTGCAGAAAGTTCTATTTTTGCACCCACGTTAAACAACGAAACAATTGGTTTCTTAGCTCAGTTGGTAGAGCAATGGATTGAAAATCCATGTGTCCCTGGTTCGATTCCTGGAGAAACCACTGGAAATTATTTAATTTCTAATAAATCCCTCAAATTGTACAATTTGAGGGATTATTTTTTCGATATATACCAAATAAGAAAAATTCTCTCAAATTGAAAGTTACCTATTTCGTTTACCTGATGGATTGACGGCTTCTAAACAAATGCCTCTTCCTTGGATATGTGATCCTCATTTCCTTTTTCATTTTTTGTCCAACTGGCAGATATCCATTATTTTAAAAGTCTAATTTAACTGCTCCTTTTTGTCGAATCGATAAAGGATGGCAAGAACCAGCACCAAATAAATCATTTAAAGTTGTGGTATATTTTTCAAGCAATTTTTCAGGAACAAAGGCTTGTATTGTTCCTGCAAACCCTCCCCCATGCACGCGCCAAGCACCAGCATCTTTTAGTACTATTTCGCTATAAGCCAATCCCAAAGAAACTGCTTGTTCTCTTATATTACTTGATATATAAACGTTTTGATTATACATATAGGAGCTGTGTCCTGAATCTATTACCAATTGTAAAAATTTTTTAAAATCATTCTTTTCCAATGCATTTACTTCATCTTCTACCCGATCATTTTCGCATTCAAAATGAATTGCTCTTAAAATAGCTCGATCTCCTACTTTCTGACGAATGGAAGGTGCAATATCCATTACTTTTTTCAAAGTGGTTTCTCTCAGAACATTACACCCTAAATAGGCTGCAACTTCTTTCATCTCTTTAGGTAAAACAGCATATTCATCATTCAAATTGGTATGATCTCCTCTAGTATCTGTAATCACTAAAGAAAAACCAGTAGAAATAAAATCAAAATCTACTTTTTTAACAATAGGATTTTTTACATCTGCAAAGTCAATGGTTACTAATCCTCCTACCGAACAGGCTACTTGATCCATTAGCCCACAAGGTTTTCCAAAGAAAACATTTTCTGCATATTGTCCTATACGAGCATTTAATACGGGGTCTAATGTACCTTCATTAAATAAATGACTAATAATTACTCCAATTAAAACTTCAAATGAAGCCGAAGAACTTAATCCTGAGCCTTTAGGAACGCAACCATCAATGACAGCATCAAATCCTCCTATTTGATACCCCAATTCATTTAATCGAGCATTAATCCCACGGACAAGAGCGTTTGATGTTAAAAATTCGCTTTCGTTGGGAATAAGATGCTCTAAATCCACTTCAAATGTTTGATAACCAGAAGATTCAATCCGAACAACATTTGTATTGTTTTTAGAGGCAACAGCAATATTGTCTAAGTTTACTGCACCTGCTAATACACGGCCATGATTATGATCTGTATGATTGCCTCCAATTTCGGTTCGCCCTGGTGAACTGAAAATAGAAACCTCTTTGTCCCCGAAAATTTCTTTGAAGCGGGCTAATGTTTTAGTATATCGGATTGCTTGCTGACGTAGTAATTCTGAATTTTGTCCATATAGTTCTCTAAATTGAGAGAGATCTCCCTCTTCAATTAAAGAACCAGCACATTTAATATTTAACATTTACTTGTATTTAATTATGAACAATATACTTTAATTAAGAGCTTATTTAAACCCTAAAAGGTGTAATTATATGTCTAAATATTTTTTAAACAAGCTCTAAAATTTAAAATATAATCTGTGGAAAGCAAAATTGCCTAATTTGTTCTTTTATTTAGTTTTTGTGAGATAATAAAAACCCATCGACAATTTCATCTATTTTTATAATGAATTGTTGAACTTTTTTTAAGAATTTCTGAACTTTGTTCAGGAGTAATATCTCTTTGGGCTTCTGCTAACATTTCATATCCCACCATGAATTTTTTCACACTGGCTGAACGAAGTAGAGGTGGGTAAAAATGCATATGAAAATGCCATTCTTCGTGTGATTCTAAATCTGTAGGAGACTGATGTATGCCTGCAGAATAAGGGAAAGAAATTGAAAAAATATTATCGTATTTCGTTGTTAAATCTTTCAATATCTGAGCAAATAAAATTTCATCTTCTTTTGTAAAAGCCAATATACTATTTACCGGCTTTTTGCTAATAATCATTGTTTCATATGGCCAAGTTGCCCAAAACGGAACTAAAGCTACAAAAGAATTATTTTCTAATATAATCCGCTCATTAATTCTTAGTTCTCTTTGAAGATAATCAGAAAGAAGAGTTGTTCCATGTTTATAATAATAGTTCTTGAAATTTTGTTGTGTTTTAGCGACCTCGGAAGGAATGGATGACTGAGACCAAATTTGCCCATGGGGATGAGGATTGCTGCAACCCATAATTGCTCCTTTATTTTCAAAAATCTGAACATGATTAATATAATCTAGTTCTCCTAGACTTTGATATTCTTCTTTCCAGATCGACACTACTTTTGTAATTGCTTCTACAGACATTTCAGGAAGAGTCAATGAATGGTCATGTGAAAAGCAGATTACTCGGTTAATTCCTCTTTCAGGTTTAATTTTAAATAACTCATCCGATACATCCCCGGTTTTATCAGTGGTTACTTCTACTCTCAATAAAGCTCCAAAATCATTATCGAATACATACACTCCTTCATACTGGGGATTTGGGGCTCCATTAACTCTTGAATTTCCGGGGCATAAATAGCATTTTGGATCATGTTGATTTTGAACGCTTGTTAGTGGTTTTTCTTGTTGTCCTTGCCACGGGCGTTCTGCTCTTTGAGGTGATACCAAAACCCATTTATCTAATAAAGGATTATACCTTCTATGTGGATGAAGTTTACTGTTAAATGAATTACTCATATTGAGTTTATTATTTAATTCCGTAGAAATTTTACTTAATCTTCTTAAAAAACTTATCTTATTTAGCTTTAATTAAAATATCATACCTTCTAAAGAACTTGGTGAGAAGTATTAACTATAATATATATGGAAAATATTTTCAAAAGTATTTTTTAAGATTTACAATATCTTAAGTATCTACTATTTATGACGTGATTAGTTTAATCCATTTTCAGGGATTAGTTTATCCAGAATAGGCTCGGTTAAAGTGTTTAATTCTGTTTGAATTTTAGTGTTTTTTTGTTCAAAAATAATAATCTCATTCTTACCTTTTTTCAGATAACACCCTGGTAAATACAAGGTTTGCTGTGGCCCAACTGACCAATATCTTCCTAAATTAATTCCATTAACAAATACAATTCCTTTTCCAAAAGGTCGCATATCTAAAAAAGTATCTCCCAATTGTGACACATAAAAATCTCCTTTGTAAACAGCTGGTCTGTTTTCTTTTAATTCTGATTTTTGTTTGGCATCAATTGATGGCGCTTCTGCAAAAGGAAGCCCATACATCTCCCAATCTCCCGTTATTTCCCGGTCATTAATAAATACAGGAGACGTAATTCCTTTTGTGTTCTTATTAATATTTGCCCCATAGTTAATCCTTCCCATGTTTTCTACTATAATGTCTAATTTCCCATTGAATGGTATATTAACTTCACACTCATATTTTTTATAGTAACGATTAAGCTCTCCTACTTTTTCTCCATTCACATAAACAATCGCATAATCTCGTAATCCATCAATTTTTAAAGTTCCTTTAATTGGCTGATTAAAATTTTTGCTATACCAAATATAGCCATGCCCCTGATTTAACTGTTCAAAAGTTAAAGGATTATCATTAATTACCGGTTTTACATCCTTTTTTAAAATTTCTAAATCAATTCCCTTAGACAATGTAATAGCCGGGATCTTAATTACTGGAATTCTTGAAGGAATAGGAGGCGTAGAAGAATTTTTTAGTAAATCTCTTAATTTCATATACTTTTCGGTTTCCCAGCCTGCCTCAGTAATAGGAGCATCATAATCATAACTGGTCATACTTGGCTGTATATCATGATTTTTATCATAATTGGCTCCGGAGGTAAACCCAAAATTAGTTCCTCCATGCACCATATAAATATTAAAAGAAATATCATTGTTAATGAACTTTTCTATGTGCTTTTTTACTCTTTCCGCGTCTTTACGGGGGAAAGGTTCTGCCCAATGATCTAACCATCCGGGATAGTATTCTGCTACCATAAAAGGGCCTTCACCATTATGATACTTTTTCACTTCTTTCTTAACATTTTCTGGGTTTTCGTCTCCATTTGCAGTTGGTAAAGCCCCGGGTAAAGCTCCTCCTTCAAATAACCAATCACCATCTGAAGTAAAAAATTCCATTCCTTTGAAACCAACTTGTTTTAATTGATCAAATACGGATGAACTATATTTTTTATGATCTTCCATTTTAATATCTTCTCGTTGAGCAACAAAAGATCCAAATTCATTTTCTCCTTGTACCATAACAATAGGACCTCCATTAACAATCAAATAAGGTTTTACCACCTTGTAGAGTTCTGTAAAATATGCTTTTGTTGAATTCAAAAAAGGAGTATTGTATTCTCTAATTTTCATATCCTTGTTGTTTTGCAAAAACCACGGATAGCCTCCAAATTCCCATTCTGCACAAACATAAGGCCCCGGACGAAGAATTACCATTAAGCCTTCTTCTTTTGCTATTTTTAAGAATTCAGATAAGTTTCGATTCCCGGTTTGAAAATCCCATTTTCCAGGAGCTATTTCATGATAATTCCAAAATACATAAGTCGCTATTGTATTTAATCCCATCGCTTTAACCATTTTTAAGCGGTGTCTCCAATAATCATGAGGAATTCTAGCATAATGAATCTCACCTGAATGTAACCTAACTGCCTGTCCGTTAAATTTAAATTCTCCCTCTTCGATTTTGAAGGATTCATATTTAGTAGGTTTCTGCTGTGCATCTATCAAAGTTGCTCCCACTAAGTAAAAGGCTAAAATTATATTTTTAATAAACTTCATTATATATACCGTATTAGTTATTAAAATTGACTGAATATTAACAAATTTATAAATTTACCGGACGCTACCACAATAGTTACTACCAGTTTTTATAGCTTTACCACCAGTTTAACACATTTTGAAAAATTATGAAAATTATTAGAATAACTCCCGATTCAGTTGTACCCAAATACCGACAGATTATAAATTCCATTGAACAAGCTCTTGCCCAAGAACTGCTAAAAAAGAATGACAAGTTACCTTCCATCAATAAAGTGTGTATGGAATTCGGCGTTTCTAGAGACACCGTCTTATATGCCTATGAAACACTGAAAAAAAAAGGAGTAGTAAATGCCATTTTAGGTAGAGGATACTATATAAAAAGTACCGATTGGCATTTTGAAGAGCGAATCTTTCTACTGTTTGATGAGTTGAATGCTTTCAAGGAAAACCTTTATAATTCGCTTTTGGAAGACATACAGCAAAGATCTAATATCCATGTTTTTTTCCACTATTTTAATATAGATGTCTTCAAGAAGTTAATCGAAGAAAATAATGGAAACTACACAAAATACATCGTTATGCCAAGCAATATGAATGATACTGCACCCATTATTAAGACTCTTCCAAAGAAAGACGTTTACATATTAGATCAAACCAATTTACATTTAAGAGAATATTCGTCAGTACACCAAAATTTCGCAAAAGACATATACAATGGTCTATTCAAAGCGAAAAATTTGCTTGAAGCTTACCGAAGATTGATTCTTATTTTCCCTGGAAAAAAAGAACCTATAGGCATGGTAGAAGGATTTACCAGTTTTTGTGAGCAGTATAAAAAAAAACATATCATTATCAGTAATTTTACAGATGAGGAAATACTGAAGGGAGACGTATTCATAATTCCGGATGATAAACATTTAGTAAACGTCATTAAACAGTCTAAAAAGCAGAATCTAGAGATTAGAAAAGATTTCGGTATTATCTCCTATAATGAAACCCCTCTTAAAAGTATTGTAGAAAATGGCATTACTACAATTTCTACAGATTTTTGTCAAATGGGAAAAATTCTGGCGGAGATGGTTCTTAATACCAGACGAGAAAGAATTGAAAATGCTTCTGATTTAATTATCAGGAATTCCCTATAATTGATTTGAAGGTAATGTGATCAAAAATAGGTGGTGTTTTCCACAAAAATAGTTCTTATTATCCGGCAACTGATTGGAAGAGGAATTGAGCTCTGCTGAGGAGCACTGACCATCAATACAATCGGGGGTAAAAATAATTCAGAAGGATGGCAAAACCATCCTTCTGAATTATGTATTGGAAGAGTTTTATTAAAAAAAGAAAAGGGTTCAGGAGTAAAATCTTTTTGAATTTTTAATTTAAAACGTCATTTATTTACCTTGATTTTATTTATTAATTTACATTTATACTAGTCTAGAAAGTATCAATATTAAGATAAAACCAACTGTAATCTTTTGGTGACATAAAGACTTTTAAAAATATGATTGTTCCTTTTAACCAGTCAAATCAATATTTATTTCACAAGAAGTTTTGTACTAAAAGTGTCATTTTGATTGACAATTTTTAAATAGTAAACCCCGGTAGATACATTAAGTAACATCTCGTTTACGCCTACCTTTAATGTAGCATTTACGATTAATTTTCCCAGACTATCGAATACAAATAATGTCGAATTTTTCCATCCTGCCGGCACGTCTATTTTTAGGGGTGTATTGCTTTTTAAAGGATTGGGATATACGATCAGCTTTTCAATGGTATTGTTTTGGTCTAGTGCCGTAACAGCACCAGCCATCTTTCCAGCTGAAGAAGCCACATCAACAATCTTCCATTGCTGATTATTGCCTCCTCCATAAGTCCACTGTATTATATTTGTACCGTTTGTTGTACTGGATCCGGAGTTATCTAATGCTTTACCACTTGAAACATTTATAATTTTATAATATCCCGTGCCTAAATCCACTAACTGCCATTGCTGGTTTGTACCTCCAGTATCGCTATATTGAATCATTACCGTACCGTCGGCAGTGGAACCTGAAGGGTTGTCAATCAGTTTGTTACTATTCTTATTAATTATTTTATAATTTTCTCCTGTTTGGGCCAATTTCCATTTCTGGCTGTTGCCCGCAGTATAGTCCATTTGAATCAGTTTCGCTCCATTATTCAAAGACGCAGTATATACATCAAGAGATTTCCCGCTTGCCCGGTTTATGATTTTATAATCTTTAGCCGGATCAAATACTTCTACAATTTGCCATTGCTGATTATTTCCTCCTCCATAAGTCCACTGTACTATATTTGTACCGTTTGTTGTACTGGATCCGGAGTTATCTAATGCTTTGCCACTTGAAACATTTATAATTTTATAATATCCCGTGCCTAAATCCACTAACTGCCATTGCTGGTTTGTACCTCCAGTATCGCTATACTGGATCATTGCTGTACCGTCAGCAGTGGAACCAGAAGGATTGTCAATCAGTTTATTGCTATTCTTATTGATTATTTTATAATTTTCTCCTGTTTGAGCCAATTTCCATTTCTGGCTGTTGCCCGCAGTATAGTCCATTTGAATCAGTTTCGCTCCATTATTCAAAGACCCAGCATATACATCAAGAGATTTCCCGCTTGCACGGTTTATGATTTTATAATCTTTAGCCGGATCAAAAATCTGAACACATTGATTATTTACTTCAATAAAATTATTTAATGTTTGTGTACTGGTACCATATTGATCTGTTACGGTTAATGTTACAGAATACCATCCACTCGGAGCATCTTTATAAGATACCAGCGGATTTTCTAATGTTGAAGTTGAGGGAGTTGCGCCAGGGAAGCTCCATTGCCATGTTGCGCTGGCATTACGAACTACTGAATAATCTTTAAACTGTACTTTTTCTATTGCCGGACAATATATTTTGTTTTTATCAGCTGATATTAGAGCATTGGGTGGGCTTATCTCATACAGAGTATGTTCAAAAGCACCCCTAGAAGTTCCTATTTTTAACTTATTCTCATTATAATTAATAAACATAAAGCGTACATCACACATTGGCAAGCCATTACCCAGCATTACCCAATTCGGCATTGCATCATTTCTGTAAAATACCCCTGCTTTATTGCCTACATACACACCGCCGTTTGATCCTCTTTGGAAAATAATTTTCGTAATAGGAGAAGTAGTGAGTACAGAAGAACTAAGATTAGTCCAGGTTGCCCCTCCATCATTAGATTTTAAAACCTTACAGTCCGACTGAACCCCACTATAGGTGATCCAAATTTCATTAGCATTATCATCCCCAATAGCAATATCTGATATATTTTTCGGGCCTGATGTGATGGTTGTATTTGGTGTTATATCAGTCCAGGTAGCTCCTTCATCTGTAGTTTTCCAAAGCTTATTATTGGTAATATCTTCTACAACGCACATTACATTTGGATTCTTAGCAGAAATTTTTTCTCTGAAAACTTGTTTATTAAAAGTCTTAATAATAGAAATGCTGTTTCCGTTATCTTCGGTTTTGATAAGAGAGTTTTTCCATGTTGCAAGATTAGAATTTCCAGTTGGATATTGACCGGCGTGGTGTGTAATAATCTTATAGTATTTATTAGGATGAAATTCTATAGAATTAAAATAATTATAGATTCCTCCCAAATCTAAAAAATTAGATTCATTTATTAAAGTATGTACACCGGTTCTAAAATAACGGTAGTTACTGTATCCCTGACTGTAAATATAACGGTCATCCAAAGGGTTTACATCTGTGTTTCCCTGATCTGCCCCTGTCCCATTGTACCATGTAAAACCATTACCACTTTCTTTGATCATAACAGGACCATGGTTATTTCCTGATGCAACTAAATTAGTTTTAAATGCACTGCCAAATCCCCATAATTCATGATTACTGATGCTATTGGTTTTTGTTGTCAAAGTACTTCCCAAATCATTAGAATCTACCATTTCCCCGTCACTCCCTACAATTAGCTTTCCGTTGATAAAATCAATAGTCCTGATATCAGAATGGGTAGTTCCTGACGATAAGGAAAATGAAACACCATTGTTTGTAGAAATATGTATTTTTTTATTTCCATAACTTCCGTAAGCCATTTTATTTTCATCATGACGATCCATCTGGATATCTCCGTGGTGTAATACCGGATCATGATTGAATGCGTCTCCAATACCGGAAACCATATTGGTTCTGGTAAGCTCAACATTTCCTGCTAATTTATTTAATTTGTATAAATGAACTGCATTATGACCATAAGCGCTAGAGCCTGTACCTACTGCTACATAGAATGAAGCCGTATTATTAATAGGTAAAAAAACTTTTGTCCACCCGATGATTTGACCATTTGATGAAGCATTTAGTGTTGTAGAATTCAATTGGGAAAAACCCGCTCCCTGATTTGCAGATTTATAAACTTTGAAAACATTATCATTGGAAGTGCTGGCAAAATAAACAGAATTACTATCATTGGTATCCCATTCCAAACACTCGCTGTGTATTGATGAGTCACGTATTGCATAATTAGGAAGTCCAGTATAAACTTCATTCCAAGAGCTTCCCCCATTGATTGTGCGATAAAGCGATGTTCCCCAACGAACCACTACAATATCCGGATTTACAGGTGAAACAGCAATATCATATGCTTTTCCCGGATAGTTATTGGCAGTCATAGTGGTTGTAAGCCAATTAAGGCCTCCATCGGTAGATTTAATGAGCTGGTTATCACTTAATGCATAAACAATTTGCGGATTAGCGATGCACACATCTATATCATTATATCTAGAATCAGGGAAACCGTTATCAACCAAATTCCAGGTTGAACCCCCATCAATTGTACGCCATAACCCACCGGTGACAAAAGATACAAATATCTTCTGAGGATTGGTAGGATCAATTTTATTTAGATACACATATCCTCCATGGTTCCCCTTACCTGAATAAGATGTAGTAGCACTATTTACAGGACCAATCATAGACCAGCTTCCCACTTGAGTCTGCGTATTTATTAATGCCTTATTCTTAATTTTTGAATTGTTTATTAAAAAAGGCTCCGGAACTACTTTTCCTTTCTCATCCAGATAAAACAGCTTGGTTTTAAGCCAATCTTCACCGAGACTTCGCGGTTTGCTTTTTTCCCATCTGTGGTTTCCAAAATACTTATCAAAATTCGATTTAATTTTAAAATAGTCTGCATAATCTTTCATTTCTGAAAACCAAGGCATAGACTTATGCCTAATTTCATACTCGATATCTTCTTCCATTCTATTTTTTTTTGAAGAAAAATCTTGACCATTGTGGATTATAGATATAAATAATATCAACAAAAATAATTTGTTTTTCATAAAGTGTTTATTTATTGATTAATTAGATAGATAATTGAATATCCATTTCTTGATCCTAACGCTAATGTTAGCAATGACAATCCTAGTATTACCAATACCTGCCAATGATATTCCAGCCAAAGCACCAGAAGTATCATCAACTTCATATTCCTACTAATCGTTTTTCATCTATACTTAATATCCTTTCGCAGTTTGAGCTTCTTTTAATTTTGGATTTAAATCCACAGCTTTTTGAGGATAAGGAAATCTGTAAAATCTATCATTCCAAACTCTTGTTCCAACCTGTGTATTTGTAATATCATAAACTGTTTTCATTACATTTGGTGCAATCTTCCATCTTCTAATATCATAGAATCTGTGTCCTTCATTTGCCAGTTCTATTCTTCTTTCATTTCTGATAATGTCTCTTAGGGTTTCTTTTGTTTGTGTTTTGCTAATTCCTATCATACCTACTCTACTTCTGATTTGGTCTAATGCATCATAAATAGAGACTTCGGGCCCTGAAAATTCATTTTTTGCTTCAGCATAAGTAAGCAATACCTCTGCATAACGAATAAGCATAAAATTATTACTTGCATATAAGTTCTCATCCAGCGAGTTATAATCAGCCATCTTTTTGTAGTTATAGCCAATTTTCGATGTATTGTTTGCTCCTTTGCTCCACGTGAATAGCTGGTTTGTGCCAAAACCTTTTAAGTAAGACCAAGGTCCGTTTGGGTGCATAATACTTGCATATAAACGGGTATCTCTGTCTTTAAATTCATCCAGATAGATGTTATTTGGATTACCATTATTATAATTTGAAGCTCTTGTAGCATTAGAAGGGGGCGTAAAGGCAGTTCCATCTTTTTTCCAGTAGGCATTTACCAGATCAATTGTTGGGGTTATAGAACTCCATCCACTCTCTTGATTTGGCAACAGGAGAAGGGTCATGTAATTACTATATGTTCCTTTAGGATCTGGTATATATTGAGCTTCTAAAATTGATTCTTTATTGCCATTATTTTTAGCCCAGAATAACGCTTGATAATTACTTATACCTTTATAAAAATCATCTTTATCGGTGGTAGAAGTAAAGGTAACAAAGCTGTCATAGTTTGTACTTTTATCAACCGTTGCAGTATTGAAAAGCTTGTAAGCACCAGAATTAATTACCAATTGAGCAGCTTCATAAGCTTCTTTATATTTTCCCATGTACAAATACACCCTTGCTTTAAATGCCAATGCAGCTCCTTTTGTTATTCTACCTTTATCTTGACCTGAAGTATAAGTAGTTGGTAAATCATTTTCTATAGCACTCAATTCACTGATAACATAATCATCAATGTTAGCTTCAGAAATAGGTGTAAGGGTGGCACCATCCAACTCGCCTGATTTTTGCACTAATGGAAGAGCTCCAAAGTACTGAGATAAGTTAAAATAATTAAAAGCTCTTATAAATTTTGCTTCTGCTATATATCTTTTAGCAAGATTTTTGTCCATTGGGATTTTATCAATATTTTCTAAAAAGGTATTTACCCTTCTAATTGTAGTAAAATCATAACCGAAATCTGTAGAAGGAAGTATATTCCCTGCAGAAGCATCTACTGCAGTTGTTTCCCAGGGATATTGAGCAAATGAATTATCGGTATAGCTATCGTTATACAAATTGTTATAAGCTGCGCCGGACAAATATGTATAAATACCATTTAATGCCATGGTAGCGTCTTTTTCAGTTTTCCAAAATGTATCTTCTGATATTTTGTCTTCTGGAAACCTATCTAAATTACAAGAACTGGTAACTACAGCCAGGATAACTGACAGTAATATAATTTTTATTTTTTTCATTTTCAGATGTTTCATTTTAAGTTAAAAAGTTGTATTTATACCAAACGATATGGTTTTTAAGTACGGATATGTTGAACGGGCGCTAGGCATTTCAGGATCAAAATCTTTCATTCTTTTGTCACCTCTCAGCGTAAAGTAATTTTCTAAGTTTGCATATATTCTGAATTTTTTCAATCCTATGTGGCTAATTGCATTCTCAGGAATGGAATATCCCAAAGTAATAGACTTAATTCTAAAGTAACTTGCATCAAAAAGCCAAAAATCTGAAGCGACCCCTATATTTTGAGTTCCTCCTCCAGACGGCAGCACTCTGTGATACAAAGCATTAGAATCTGGATTTTCTGGAGTCCATCTGTTATCTAAAACATATTGCTTTGCACCTGCACCATTGAAAAATGCCTGAGAAGATTCTTTATCCAGATATACCTGAACATTAGCTACTCCTTGCCCTACTACGCTAAGATCAAAATTTTTATATCTACCTCCTAGGCTTATACCGTAGGTAAAACTTGGAACATCATTTCCTATTACTGTTCTATCGTTCTCATTAACAACTCCGTCCCCATTAATATCTACATACTTTATATCGCCAGGTTGAGAAGCGCTATATAATTGGGGATAATTATTATTAATGTCCTCCTGGGTTAAGAGACCAGCAGTTTTGTATCCGTAGAAATCACCAATTGAACCTCCTACTTGTGTTATCCAGTTATCACTATATAAAGGTTTGTTATTTACAAGTGAAAGAATGTTATTTTGGTTTTTAGCAACATTAGCATTGATGTAAAAGTCCCCATTTCCAAAACTTTTATTATATCCCAAAGTAATTTCTATCCCTTTATTTTCTACATCACCCGCATTAATTGGCGGCGCTTGGCTTTCTGCTACACCTGTTTCATATTCTAATTGATTGCTCATTAATGCACCTTTTGTAAGACGGTTATATAAATCAACTGAGAAAGTGAAAGTATTACTGAATAGAGACCCGTCCAGGCCTATATTTTTGGTGACTATTTTTTCCCAACCTATATCCGAAAACCCAACCTTACCTGGTACCACTGCCCCAACTATAACATTCCCTAGAACTGAAGAACTATTATCCATATAGGTCTGGCTGTCATAATAACCAATGGTATTGACAGATCCTGTACTGCCATAAGAACCTCTTAATTTTAGGGTATTGATAAAATTCAAGTTTTTAATAAAATTCTCCTTATCCAGTCTCCAAGAAGCCAGGACTGCAGGAAAATAGCCCCATCTATTTTCTTTGGCAAAACGCGAAGATGCATCTGCCCTTACAATACCTTCTAAAAAATATTTTTCCTGATAATTATAATTAATACGAGCGAAAGCAGACTGCAAAGCATATTGCTGAGTATTAGACCTCAATTCATCTAAGGTTCCATCAAGGGTAGTAAGAGCACTTAAAGAATGTAATCCATCTTTTGGTATATTAGATTTTTTACCATAGATTGATCTAACTGTATAGTCTTCATAGGAAGCACCTCCCAAAACTTTAAAATAATGTGATGAAATCTTTTTTTCATAACTCACCAAAACCTGAGTATTAAGTAATTCATCAGAATTCCAAGACTCAGAATAGTTATTAATTGCTCTCGCAGTTGCACCAATAGGAGCTTTAGTCAAAAAATTGTATACAGGATTCAGTGTATTTACAAAAGTGCCTGAACGATAGTTCCAATTTGAATAGCTGATTTGAACATCTACAGCTAATCCTTTTACAGGAGCGTAGTTTGCAGATAATGCACCCATAAATTTTTGATCATTTGACTTGGAATCTCCACCCTCAATGTTATTTCTTACAGGATTGGTATTCGCAAATGTGTTATCTACTTTACCAGCATTTATAGATCCCCACCATCCATTGGATTGTCTTAATGCCATAGTAGGAGATATTCTTGCCAATTCTGTAGTATTAATACCGCCTCCCTGATTATTGATCATTTGTTTGATAAACGATATATTAGAATTTACTGTAAGTTTATCACTTAATTTAGAGGATGTATTTGTCCTAAAAGAATATCTATCCATACCTTTTGTGGGGGATAGAGACTCCTGTTTCAAATACCCTAAACTTGCGAAATAACGAATTTTGTCACCTCCTGATACATTAATCTCATTATTAAGCACATTTGCCATTTTTCTATAAGTTGATTTATACCAGTCTGTGTTAGGGTATCTATCCGGGTCTGCACCTGCAGCTGTAAGATCTATTTGCTCTTGCTTGTACTGAGAAAAATAACCAACCTTATTATTGGCGTTGTAATATGCTTCATTTTTTAATTTCATATATTCAACAGCACCTACATACTTAGGCAAATAAGTTGGTGTCTGATAGCCATTATACATATTATAACTTATACTCATCTTACCTCCACCGCCTTTTTTGGTCTCGACAAGAATGACACCATAACCAGCTCTTGTACCATAGATAGCTGCTGAAGCATCTTTTAATATGCTTATATTTTCAACATCAGCTGGACTTAGTCTGGAAAAATCTGCAGCACTGGAGGGAATACCATCTATAATATAGATTGGCGAATTACCAGCAACACTTCTTCCCCTTACATTTAAGACAGCTACAGAACCCACATCTCCTAAGGAAGACTTAATTGTAACTCCTGGTAAAGCACCTTGTATACTTGCCGTTAAGCTTGTTGTTGGACGATCCTGCAGTATTCTTTTATCTACAGAAACTATAGATCCGGAAACGGTTCCTTTCTTCTGTTTTCCGAATCCTACTAAAAGAATTTCTTCCACATCTTTTACTTTTTTGGTGATGGAATCCGAAGGTTTATTTTTAGTATCCTGTGCATCCACTAACGTTACAGAGGACATTAGAACTGCACTCAAAATAATTGTTTTTTTCTTCATGTGTTTTAATTTTATTGAAATATTATTCTATCATAGGATAGCTATCTTACCAATCTTTATAGAGATGAAGTTGAATTCTAAAACCATATCCATTTTTACCTTTCTAGGCAAGAACAAAAAAATTATGATTTTCCATATTTTATGCTGTAACCTCTGTTCTGGCACAATTAGAAATATGTACATGTAAACTTCCTGATGATACACAAATATGTTCTATATTTTCCTCTTATTTTCTTACCCCAATATGAACTAGATATTGCTATAACATCAACTCTATGTTACTCAAATGTATAGTTTTACATCATATCTCCATACTGGTAGCCACCAGTTTCTGTACCTTTACCACCAGTTTGGAAATTCTTGAATAAGCCTTATTAGAAAGCCCTTTATAGATTGACTATGGTTGGCAGATACTTCCTGCTTTTCTACTTTTTAAAAGGAAAAAATCCGTTTAACCTATTATTTTTTGTATTAAGAGCGTCTTGATTTATTTTTTAATATCAAGGCTAGTTTTTAAAGGTTAAAAATCTTCATCAGGCAAGTTTAGAATTATTCTCAAAGCGTTTTAAATAATGTAACATTCTTCACATAAAGAATATGTTTTACTCACCTGTTTTGTATTTTAATAATGAAATAAGCCAAAGGATATTGAAAGATGTCCTCAACGTGGGTTCAGACTTTTCTTGGATTGAGAACAAGAAGAATGATGGATAATGCGTAAGCTAAAAAATTAGCAAAATTCCCAAGTTGTGAAAGAAAATTGCTTACCTGAATTGGTTTTTGATTTATAAAACTTCAATATCTTCTTTTCTTGTGACAAAATATCTTTTCAATTAAAGAGTGGATATCTAATAGCTAATCATAGTTTAGTAGAGTTTAAGCTATTATTTTATTTTTTAATCTCCTTATATTATTCATGACTTGGCGGGAAACAAATTATTTTTTTATGCTATTTGAGAAATTTGAATGATACTATTTTCTTGGCTATTTTATTTCCAGATAAGTTTAATTTTTATTAGCATTTCATTAGCATCTTTCGTTAGTTTTTAATAGTATATTAGTTTTTACTAAAATAATCTAGCATACAATTATACCATCCTTTTACTATATGAAAAACATTATTAACGAATATGCTAAATATGGACCTCTGTTTCTGGTGGATGAAGAGCATTATGAAGAATTCTGCAACTATTTACACGCAGCTATTTATAAAAAAACTGATTTTTTCCTTAAAGAAGGAGAGGAATGTCAATACCTGGGGTTTCTCAAAACCGGTTTTATGAGAACATTCTATATCAGTGAAAGTGGCGAAGATGTGAATTTCAATTTTCATTTTGACAATTATTTCTTCACAGATTATGAAAGTATCCTTTGTCATACCAGATCAAAAATGAATATTAAAGCCGTCAAAGATTCAGAAGTTCTGCTGCTTCATAAAGATGATCTTCAGGCGCTTTATAAAAAAGATACCTACTGGCAGGAATTCGGAAGAAAAATGGCTGAAGTAATTTATCTGAATGCAAAAAAAAGAATTGAAGAGCTACTATATTATTCTCCTGAAAGACGCTACAACAACCTATTGACAGAGAATCCTAAAATTTTTCAATTGGTTGCCCAGAAACATATTGCAAGCTATCTGGGAGTAAAACCGCAATCATTAAGCAGGATCAGGAACAGAACATTGAAACGTTAACTAAAGTGAACATTTTTTACGCAACAGACTCCTAAATTTGTTTTACAAAATGTAAAGAATAAAAAATATGGAAAACAAAAATGTAACAATTATTTTAGTTCACGGAGCTTGGGGAGACGGATCTCACTGGAGACATGTTATTGAAAACCTTCACAGCGAAGGCTATAAAGTACGAAGTGTTCAAAATCCATTGACTTCTATGGATGATGATATTCAGAAAACAAAAGACCTGATCGATTTACAGGAAGGGAAGGTTCTTTTGGTTGGACATTCTTACGGAGGTGCTGTTATTTCAGCAGCAGGAAATCATGATAAAGTAGTAGGATTGGTTTATATTGCTGCTTTTGCTCCTGATAAAGGGGAAAGCCTGGGAGGAATTTTTGGACGCAGAGAACAGCCTGCCGGGGGATCCAATATTGTTCCGGATGAAAAAGGATTTTTATGGATAAAGTATGACAAATTCCACGAAAGTTTCGCCCAGGACCTTAATCCGGAAGATTCAGTGGTCATGTCCTTATCTCAGAAACCAATTCACGGAAGTATTTTCGCTGCTGAAGCGGGAGAACCTGCATGGAAAACAAAACCAAGCTGGTACCAGGTTTCTGATAATGACAGAATGATCCCGCCGGCTACAGAAAAGGAAATGGCAGAAAGAATGAATCCTAAGAAAATCATTCATCTGGACGCCAGCCATGCTTCATTAGCTACTCACCCAAAAGAAATTACGGAACTTATCAAAGAGGCAGTGGAAGCTGTTTCTTAACTAATTCACAGTTTAAAAGCAATAAACAGGTTTCGGCCTGTTTTTTTTATTTAACGGCTCGCAGCAGTCTTAAAGTTCGTTAATATAGAGCCTGCCTGACCAAATTCATCGTCTGTTTTTTGGAAAATAACTATCTTCGCCTACAAATCTAATTTGAAAATGAAGAAGATCATCTCCGGGGTATTTGTTTTCTGCTCTGTTGTTATACTGGCTCAGGAAGCCATACAGTTCCAGGAACTGCCGTTCAAAGATATTATAGCAAAGGCAAAAAAAGAAAAAAAACTTGTTTTCATCGATGCCTATGCTGCCTGGTGCGGACCGTGCAAGATGATGGAAAAAAATGTATTTACCCAGAAACCTGTCGGGGATTATTTCAACACCAATTTCGTCAATGCCAGATTCGATATGGAAAAAGGTGAAGGAAGGGAAATTGCTGCCAAATATGGTGTACGCTCCTATCCTACTTATCTTTTCCTGAATGGTGAAGGTGAGCTGGTTTCTCAAAATTCAGGTTATATGGAGCAGAGCATGTTTGTGGCCATGGCCCAGGACATTAACTCCGCAAGCAACAAAAAAGGTTCTTTAAAAGAACGTTTTGCCAATGGAGAAAAAGATCCGGAATTTCTGATCAATATTATGAAACTGAACTCTTCCTCAGATTACGATTTCGCTAAAAAAGCTTCCGACCGATATTTTGAAAATAAAAAGAAAACAGAAGAAATTTCTAAAGAAGAAATAGGCTTCCTTTTATTTTTTCTAAAGTCAACGGAGGACAGTAACTATAACACATTTACAGCAAGAAAAGCTGAAATTATTAAATACCTGCCGGAAGAAACCTACAATGAATTTGACAATCAGCTGAAGCTTTCAAAAATCGTAGAACAGTCTATTGATGATAAAAATAAAAGAATCAATGACGAATATTTCATGAAAACAGCCGAGCCGTTAGTAGGAAAACAGCTTGCACAATCCAAGCTGAATCAGACGAAGCTCAGCTATTATGAGCAAAACGCCAATTATCCTGAATTCGAAAAAGCAGCTTTGGAATATTATAAAAACTCCGATGCATTTGAACCTAATGAACTGCTGAGAGCAGCGTGGGTATTCAGTGATCATATCAAAAATCCGGCATCGCTAAAGAAAGCCTCGGAATGGGCAGAAAAATCTGTAATGCGTGGCGAAACACCAGAAAACACCTACATTCTTGCAAAACTTTATTTCCTTACCGGAAATAAGGAAATGGCCAAAAGCTACGCAGAAATGTCTAAAAATATGGCCGTTCAGACCAACAAAGACTCCAAACTCGCAGAAGAATTATTGAAACAAATAAAATAAATGCTGAAACACAAATTTCTCACTACATCTATCACACTTCTGTCTGCAGCAATGCTGACAGCCCAGGAACAAGAACAGGAAAAAAGTCTATATATCAAAGGAAATGCACTTCTGGCTCCAATTGGACTTATCAATATCGGGCTTGAAAAGCAATTAACTTCGAAGATCACCATGCAGGGGGACGTTCTGGTATCTCCTTGGAAATCTTTTGCAGGGCATGAATTTCAGTATTATTCCCTCTCTCTGGAGGGAAGGTATTACTTCAATGAGGCATTCAGCCATTGGTATGTTGGAGCCAATGTTGGGGTATCTTCATTTGTCCTTCAGAAATGGAATTATTGGAAGGATGTTGCCTATACCAATGACCGAAATGAGGTATTTGTTAAATCTAATCTATATCAAAAAGGATTTTCATTTTTAGTTGGCGTTACCGCTGGATATCAATTCAAAGTATCTGACAGATGGAATATAGATGTGTATGCAACTATAGGCTCATCCACGGATTTCTATAAAGGATACGATCGTACCACCGGCAAGCGGTATGAATCGGCTCAAGGATATAACAAAAGCGGAGAAATCCTTCCTTACAGAGGAGGTGTCATGATTTCTTATAAATTAAAATAAATACATGAAACTGTTCGGAAAAAATCATATTATCATTTCAGTGATTACTTTTGTGATCCTTTTTTTAATGAATTATCTCGGAAATGACCTGCCCGACAAACTGGAAAGGGCATTAATGACAGCTTTTGCAGGGGTAATAGGTTTATCACTCGGGCTTTTCATCCTTAATAAGGGTAAGAACGATAAAAATCCTCCACAGAATTTTGATTGATAAAAAAGTGAACAGGCAATAGTGAATTTAGCTTCACCAGTTAATTGTGAAAGCTTTAAAATTAATACGCGAAGCCAAATTCACTATTGACATTCAATAAACTAATCCTGATAAATAACATATTGAGTACGGATCTTTTCAAATTTATCCAGATCACTTTTCCATGAAGCTTTGATTTCCTGAATTGATCTTCCGGCTATGATCTGTTTTCTGAATTCATCTGTTCCGGCCAGTTTATCGAAGAACAAATTCTCTAGGAAGAAGTTCTGCTTTGTATTCTTATAGTTTTTATAAGATTTGATCAGCCATTCAAGATTGAGCTCTTTAAGGTCTTTCGGATAGGCTGAAAGATCTTCACCGTAACAAAGTTTCCCGTTCAGGAAAGGATCTTTTGCTCCAAAATTAGGTTTTGGTGTAAACTGATAAGAAAGTCCCGGCGTCCATGGAGAACCATAGATCTGAAACGGGAGATCAGTACCTCTTCCCACAGAAACCTGAGTTCCTTCAAAAAAGCATAGGCTTGGATATAGATTGATAGATTTATCGTTAGGCAGATTCGGAGAAGGTTTATCTAATATTGGATACCGTAGTTTTTTGTGATAGTTTTTCATAGGAATCAGGGTATATTTTGCCTGGACTCCATTTTTCAGCCACTTTTCACCGTTGACCATTTTCCCATACTCTCCTATCGTTAATCCGTAGACTACAGGAACTTCGTGCATTCCTACGAAGCTTGACCATTTTTTCTTTAAAACAGGTCCGTCTGTATATCCGTCATGTGGATTTGGGCGGTCCAGCACCATTATTTCTACATTGTTCTCTGCTCCGGCTTCCATCAGGTAGGTTAAAGTTGAAATATAAGTATAGAACCTGACACCAACATCCTGGATATCAAAAACAACAATATCAATTCCTTTTAGCTGTTCAGGTTTTGGCTTTTTATTGTTTCCGTATAAAGAAATAATCGGGATTCCTGTTTTGGTATCTACCCCGTTCTTAACTTTTTCTCCTGCATCCGCATCTCCTCTGAAGCCATGTTCGGGAGCGAATATCGCCTTGATCTTAATATTATTTTTGACCAGAAAATCTACGACATGGTTTTTATCACTCATCAGTCCGGTTTGGTTAGTCACCACACCTATTGTTTTATTCTTGAGCAGCGGCAGATAAAGCTCAGACTGATCTGCTCCGGTTTTGAAATCCGGCTGATCTTGAGTCTGAGAATAATATTGGTTGAATACTCCTAAAAAAATTAGGCAAATAAGAAGTAAATTTTTAATTTTGAAATCTAAATTCATAAGCTTGAAATTTCCTTTATATTTCTCTAGAAAAATAGCGTTTTCCAAAGATAACAAAAATAACCTTTCGAGGGTTATCATCTTCATTGGCAGACTTTCTGTAGCTTTGGGGATCATTGTTTCTTTGATTACCGTGTCTACGGGCTTCGGTTCAAAGAAAGCCATCAAAGAGAGACTGGCAGATTTCAGCGGGCACGTTACGGTACGGTCTACAAGATCCAATTCTTCTTACAACACATCTGTTCTTGACAATCAGGGACTGAATATTCAGAAAATTAAAACCCTTCCGGATGTGGAAAGTGTTCAGAAGTATGCAACGGTAACAGGAATCATGCGTAATGAGCACAATTTTTCAGGCATTATATTTAAAGGGATCGGAAAAGACTTTGACAGTCTGAGATTCAAGAAATTCCTGGTTGCCGGTACCACTCCAAAAGTTACAGAGAATGGTTTTAACAATGATGTGACTATTTCACAGAAAGTCGCTAATGATCTTCACCTGAAAGTCAATGACAGTATTGTTACCGTATTTTCAAAAGCAGACCAGAAACCGATCTACCGTAAATTCAGGGTGATAGGAATTTATAAGACTGATATTAAAATGATTGACGAGCAGTTCGTTATCGGTGGAATCAATCATGTAAGAAAAATTCAGGAAATGAAGCCTGATGAAATAGGAGGTCTTGATATATTCTTTAAGAATGTAAATGACATCGACAAAGATTTTCCGGAAATTGAAAAACTGATCGGCTATAAAAACTATGCTGAAAAAGCAACGGAAAAATTCCCGCAGATCAATGACTGGATCAGCATTTTTGACACCAATATTGCCCTGATCATCATCATTATGCTGATTGTGGTTGTTATCAACATCATTATGGTTCTTTTGATTCTGATTATTGAACGAACGAATTCTATCGGACTTCTAAAAACGCTGGGAGCGAGCAATTCACAGATACGGGCTACATTCATCAATTATACACTAATCATCATGATCCCAGGGCTTCTGTATGGTAATGCCATAGGGCTGGGCTTGATTCTGATTCAGAAATTTTTCGGCATCATCAAGCTTAATCCTGAGAATTATTATGTAAGTACAGTTCCGGTAGATCTTAATCCTGTTGCTATTATTTCCATTTCATTGGGTATTCTGCTTATTTCCGGACTGGCTCTGATCGTTCCTAGCTATCTGATCAGCAAGATATCTCCTGTGAAAGCGATTAAGTATAACTAAGAGAGAACGGTGAAATGTAAATAGTGCATGGTCAATTACAAAACAGTGACCAATTATTCTATTTAGTTTAAATCCACCGATCATTTATAAAATTAGTAATAAAACAGGATATAATTAATCCGATTCACTGACCGTAAGTAAAATTCCACTATTGACAATTCACCATTCACATTTATAAATCATAATCTTTAAATTATACAGCTAATTTTTAAAGCCTTATCTTTGTACCGCTTATAAAACATTTATGAAATACGCAAAAAATATTCTTGAAACGATAGGAAATACCCCTCTAGTAAAACTTAACAAAGTATTGGGAGAGGACTTTCCTGCTTTGGTTTTAGCAAAAGTAGAGACATTCAATCCGGGAAATTCTGTAAAGGACAGAATGGCTCTTAAAATGATAGAAGATGCTGAAAAAGACGGCAGATTAAAACCTGGAGGCACCATTATTGAAGGAACTTCAGGAAATACAGGAATGGGGCTGGCTCTTGCAGCCATCATCAAAGGCTACAAATGTATTTTTGTAACCAATTCCAAACAGTCAAAAGAGAAGTGTGATATTCTTCGTGCTGTAGGAGCCGAAGTTATCGTATGCCCTACTGATGTGAAGCCTACAGATCCGCGTTCTTATTATTCAGTTTCCAAAAGGCTGGCTAAAGAAACAGAAAACGGATGGTATGTAAACCAATACGACAACTTATCGAACAGAGCAGCTCATTATGAATCTACAGCTCCGGAAATCTGGGAACAGACGGATGGAAAGCTTACCCATTTTGTAGCAGGCGCCGGAACAGGTGGTACTGTTACAGGTTGTGGAACATTCTTCAAGGAGAGAAATCCGAACATTAAAATAATAGGTGTTGACACGTACGGTTCTATTCTGAAAGAATTCCACGAGACCGGTGAACTTCATTATGATCATGCTTATACCTATATCACTGAAGGAATCGGGGAAGATATTATTCCTGAGAATTATGATATGTCTGTCATTGATCATTTTGAAAAAGTAACGGATAAAGACGGTGCCATCTACGCCAGAAAACTGGCTAAGGAAGAGGGGATTTTCTGCGGATATTCTGCAGGAAGTGCGATTGCTTCTTTAATCCAGATGAAAGATCAGTTCACGAAAGATGATGTAATTGTGGTTCTTCTTCATGACCACGGTTCAAGATATGTAGGAAAAGTCTACAATGACGAGTGGATGAAAGAAATGGGCTGGCTGGATTAATCAAAACGAAGAAGTAAATTTAACTTTATATAAATAAAAAATCAGAGCAAAACGCTCTGATTTTTTTTATGGCTTGATTTTTTTCTTTATGGTCTGCTTGAGGATATTGAAATCTCCCTTACTCATTGACTTTTCAGGAAACATGTAATTGTATTTTCCTTCCAGGGCAATAAATGAATCATTGATGTCATATACCTTGAAATCTTCCCATTTGCTGAGCTCTTCCTGATGATTAAGATTAACATTAAAAATATCATTATTAAAACGGATCTCGTAGATTTCAGAATCTTCCAGCGACTTTAGATATCTGTTCACTTCTTTCTTCCACCGGGAAACCTTATTGATGCTTAAAGAAAGATAAACTGTACAAAGCAGGAATAAAAAGCTCACGAAATATAGAATTCCAAACTTCTCTTTGCTTAAATCATCTTTAAAACAAAATAAGATCAGTAGAATTACTCCTATAACTGCTGTAGTAACCGTTTTTCCTTTGGTAGCCTGTGAAAAGAATAAACTTCCCTGGTTACCGCTGAAATAAATTTCCTCGAAATCCTTTCTGTTTACATTTAATTTAATGACTTTCTCTCCATTCATTTCTCAGAAATATTTAATTTGTTTTTAAAGAGTACAAAACTAAATCAAATATCTTCATATTGGTCACTTATTGCAGAAAGTTTATTCATTAGATCACGATTTTTTCTCTTCAAATCTTCCATTTTCCGAAGCATCTCATGGATGACTTCCAGACCGGGAAGATTAATTTCCAGATCATAATGCCAGTTGGTCAACTTCTCAAAAACAGGCAGATCCTCATAAAGTAAATACCGGACTTCATTCTCTGTTTCTACATTCAGCAACCCTACATCCACCAATTCATCAAAAAAAGTGATTTCTATATTGTATATTTTTACGAGTTCTTCCCGCGATATTCTTTCACTCATGACTTAGGAATTTTTAAGTTGTTCAAAAAGTTCTTTCTGCTTGTCTGTCAAATTAGTAGGCAGCTTCACTTCATACGTCACAAAAAGATCTCCGGACTGTCCTTCTTTTTTATACACCGGAAAACCTTTTCCTTTCAGCCTTACTGTTGTTCCGTTCTGTGTTTCCGGCTTCACTTTAAGGTTAACGCTTCCGTCCAGCGTAGTCACTTTTACATCGCCTCCTAAAACAGCGGTATACAGATCTATTGAAACCTTGGTTTTCAGATCGTCTCCGATTCTTTCAAAATCGGGATCTACAGGAATATTAAAGGTGATATAAAGGTCTCCGCTTGGACCGCCGTTAAAACCTGGGCTTCCGTGGCCTTTCAGCTTGATCTGCTGTCCATCATATACTCCTGCCGGAATTGTAATTCTTACTTTTTTGCCATTGATCTCAAAAGTCTGCGGATGAGTCTGGGCAGCATCTTTTAAGCTTAAATTTAATTCAGCATGAACATCCTGCCCCTTGAATTTCCCTGAAGAACTTCCCCTTGAGCTCCTTCCAAAACCTCCGCCGGCACCGCCAAACATACTTTGGAAAAAATCTGAAAAGTCCTCACCCTCAGCGAAATCAGCACCGGCAAATCCGCCACCGCTATAGTTCTGCTGCTGATACTGCCTTTGCTGCTGCTGAGCCTTTTCATATTCTTCGCCGTGTTTCCAGTTTTCCCCATACTTATCATATTTGGTACGGTTTTCAGGGTTACTGAGAACTTCATTGGCTTCATTCAGTTCTTTGAATTTTCTCTCCGCTTCTTTGTCGCCGGGATTGAGATCAGGATGAAGCTTCCTCGCCAGTTTACGGTAAGCTTTTTTTATGTCATCCTGTGTTGCGCTTTTATCTACGCCTAAAATTTTATAGTAATCTATATAAGCCATAGAAACGATATTTACTCAAATTTATGAAATTTACACCTGAAAATTATTTAAGAGAATGTTAAAATAAACCTATCTTTGATAAAAAGCGTTGAATGAAAGAGGTACTGAAAAACTACTCAGGAATTATATTATTGCTCTTAGGAATTGTTGCAGGAAGCATTATAGGCATTACGGCTCCAGGCGTAGTGGAATACATTAAGCCATTGGGGGATATCTTTCTGAATCTCCTTTTTGTGAGTGTGGTGCCATTGGTATTTTTTGCAGTTTCCAATTCTATTGCATCGCTGGAGCAGCAGTCTAAATTCGGAAGAATCATTTTAGTAATGTCCTTTACTTTTCTGTTTTTTATTTTGACAGCAGCCATTTTTACGATCTGTGTAGTTTATGTATTTCCAGTTTCCGGTGTTTCCGGCAGTTCTGAAATCATTTCTGAAACCGTTAGTGAGGACAGCTGGGGTAACAGGATTGTAAGCTTTTTTACTGTTGGAGAATTTACGCAGCTTTTTTCAAGACAAAATATGCTGGCTCTTCTTATTTTTGCTTTCATGACCGGATTTGCCGCCCGTAAGGCCGGAGAAAAAGGACAGCCGTTCAGGGTTTTTATTGCTTCAGGATATGAAGTGATGAAAGAATTGCTCTTACTGATCATGAAGCTTGCACCCATTGGGCTTGGGGCCTATTTCGCCTATCAGGTAGCCACTCTGGGGCCTCAGCTTTTTGGTTTTTATGCTAAGCCTTTAGGTCTTTATTATATCGCAGGGATCGTTTATTTCTTTGTATTTTTTTCTCTGTATGCTTTTATGGCAAGCGGACAAAAGGGAATCAAAAGTTTCTGGAAGAATGCTGTCTACCCTACTTTAACCGCTTTAAGTACCTGCAGCAGCTTTGCCACTATGCCGGCAAATCTTCAGGCCGCATCCAAAATTGGCATTCCGAATTCTATTGCTAACCTGGTCATTCCTATTGGGACAACCCTGCATAAGAATGGCTCTTCTATGTCTTCTATTATTAAAATATATGTTGCTTTTCTGATCATCGGAAAAGACTTTTTTGATCCGGCGAATTTACTGCTGGCTTTAGGAATCACCGTTTTTGTAAGTATTGTAGCGGGTGGAATTCCGAACGGTGGGTATATCGGTGAAATGCTGATGATCTCAGTCTATAAATTACCTCAGGAAGCTATTCCTGCTGTGATGATCATTGGGACGCTGGTGGATCCGCTGGCCACTGTTTTGAATGCTGTGGGAGATATTGTGGCGGCCATGTTTGTGAACCGGTTTGTGAAAGTCTGATTATAGTTTAAATATTTTACAAGATGAAGTCATTTTTTAAAAACATTGGCCTCTACAACAATCTTACCATTGAACTCAATATTAATAGTGCAGAACTTAAACAAAAGCTATGGAAAATAACTTATAAAACCAATACTACCTTCATCTCATTGGAAAAAGATTCTGTAATTCCTACTCGGTTTGAATACAGGGGAATGGTTGGAGAAAATAGTTTTACTATTAAAAGAAGAATAAGACTATTTGACATCAATATGAATAATCCTGTATTTCATGGCCACATTTCAGATCAAAATGGTAAATCATCTATCTCTATAGAAATTTATCCATCCATATTTCAGATTTTCACTTGGATTCTCATCGTATGTTTTTGCTTAGTGGCAATTCTTGTCAATATAAGAAATGATCAACAGGATCTTATGTTCATAGTAGTTGCTTCAGTAATTGCTGTCACACAATATTTCATTTTAAAAAGGGGAATTTCAAGAGGTAAATATGAATTTGAAAGAGAGCTTATTTATATTACTCAAAAACATTAACCCTTCTCTTTATTCACTTCTCTTTACAGGTTCCAGGTGTTCATATTCTTCTTTGGTGAAAAGCCTATATTGGACCTTGAATGTTTTACCTAAAGGAGTTTCCAGAGAAAAGCCTCCCGGTCCGAATCCATCTGTAACATCGAGTGTAAAGTGGGAATATTTCCAGTATTCGAATAAGTCACGGTCTATCCAGAATTCATGACCATTGATTGTTCCTATCATAGCATCATTCATTCTGGGAAAAAAACCTCCTTTCTCAAAACATTGCGGCTGGGTGCCTTCACAGCATCCTCCTGCCTGATAAAACATCAAAGGACCGTATTTATACTCCAGTTGATAAATAACATCAAGTGCTTTTTCTGTTGCTGATAATCTGGATATTTTGGTTTCCATTTTTATTTTTTTTAACTAAACTTAGAGAAGTTTTGTATATTTCTATTAAAGTACGAAGATTTAATTGACGAATCTTGCTATCCGTTATTTTCTTTTTTAATCGCAAAGGCGCAAAAGTTTTTTATTTAAAATATGTTTTTAAGGCGCAAAGATTTTATCTCCGATAAAATTTTCTACTGCTGTCATTCTGAGAAATAAACTGCCTCACACGACATTACACCATTTATTTCAGATATTATACATCTAATTTGACTTTTCCTCTATTTTTTCTTTTTGTTGAAATCTTTGATTTAAAGCATGTCTTAAGTAAAAACCTTTGATTTTACGTTAATCAACCTTGTAAGGTTTATATTTCTGCAATAATCTTTTTTATTGGCTTAAGAGAAAAGCCCGGCAAATAATTGCCGGGCACATTAATCCATCATCATTTAATTTGAGCCGGCAATATCGAGTACGATTCTGCCGTCTATCTGTCCTTTCTTCATTTTATCAAAAACATCATTGATATCTTCCAGTTTTGCAGAGGTTACCGTTGCCTTCACAAGACCTTCATTGGCGAAATCCAGCGCTTCCTGAAGATCTTTTCTTGTTCCGACAATAGAGCCTCTCACGGTTATTCTCTTTAATACGGTTTCAAAGATCGGGAGCTCAAAAGAGCCGGGAGGAAGCCCATTAAGAGCAATCGTTCCTTTTCTTCTCAATACATCTATTCCCTGTTTGAAGGCAATGGGAGAAACCGCTGTAATGAGCGCTCCATGCATCCCACCGACTTCTTTATGTAGATATTCTCCCGGATCTGTAGTTTTTGCATTAACGACCAGATCTGCCCCTAATTTTTTCGCCAGTTCAAGCTTATCATCTGCAACATCAATCGCTGCCACATGCATTCCCATTGCTTTGGCATACTGGACAGCCACATGCCCCAATCCTCCTATTCCAGAAATGGCGACCCATTCTCCGGGTTTTGTTTCAGTTTCTTTCAATCCTTTATAAACGGTTACTCCTGCACACAAAATGGGTGCGATTTCCAAAAAATTAACATCGGACTTTAAATGTCCCACATATCTTGAATCTGCAATCACATATTCCGCAAAACCTCCGTCTACACTGTAGCCGCCATTTTTCTGCGCCTCACATAGTGTTTCCCACCCGGTAATACAGTAATCGCAGCATCCGCAGGCACTATACAGCCACGGAACGCCTACAGCATCACCTTCTTTCACATATGCTTCCGGTCCGCAGGCTACTACAATACCTACTCCTTCATGTCCGGGAATCAAAGGCATTTTGGGCTTTGCCGGCCAGTCGCCGTCTACAGCATGTAAATCTGTATGGCAGACTCCACAGGCAATTACTTTTACCAGCACTTCATATCTTCCGGGTTCTCTTACCGGAACTTCTTCTATTTTCAGCGGTTGTCCATAGCCCTGAACTACTGCAGCTTTCATTGTTTTTGGGATCATAGTATCTGAGTTTAGTTTTTTTAGTTAATGATGATTTTGAATGATGAATCGTGAATTGTGAAGTTTACTAGTAGCCGAGCCTTAGCTATTGACTTGCGAAGCAAAACTGACTTTTCACATTGAAAATTTCACTTCCGTGGCGGTAACAGAATTCCTGCTTACCTGAAATATTCCAGATAAGGACGTCTGTTTTTCGCGTGAGGGATAGGAAGGGCGGCGAGGAACGAGCCGGTGCGGAATGAAATGGAACACCGAAACGAAGTGAAGCCCTGGAAAGCCCGACCGTTTTGCCCCGGCTCTGCCGGGGCAAACGGGCACGCCCTAATATTTAAAAATTAAAAGAAACCTAATTTATTTTTGTTGTAGGAGATCAGCATATTTTTAGTCTGACGGTAATGATCAAGCATCATTTTATGGTTTTCTCTACCGATTCCCGACTGCTTGTACCCTCCGAAAGGAGCTCCTGCAGGATAGGAATGATACTGATTCACCCAAACTCTTCCTGCTTGGATCTGGCGCGGAACGTTGTACAGCTGATGTGCATCTCTTGTCCATACTCCTGCACCAAGTCCATAAATCGTATCATTAGCGATTTTTACAGCCTCTTCTTCATCTTTAAAAGTTGTAAATGCCAGGACAGGTCCGAAGATCTCTTCCTGGAAGATTCTCATTCTATTGTTTCCTTTGAAAATAGTCGGCTGGATATAGAATCCATCTTCTAAGTTTTCTCCCACATTATTTACGTCTCCACCTACCAGAACTTCTGCTCCTTCTTCTTTTCCCAGCTGAATGTAGGAAAGAATTTTATCTTTCTGGATCTGGGAAGCCTGAGCGCCCATCATCACAGTTTTATCAAGAGGATTTCCTACTTTGATCGCTTTTACTCTTTCGATTACTTTTGCGATGAATGCGTCTGCAATATCTTCCTGAACTAAGAGTCTTGAAGGGCAAGTACAGATTTCTCCCTGGTTCAAAGCAAAAAGGACAGCTCCTTCAATCGCTTTATCCAAAAACTCATCATCTGCGTCCATTACAGAACTGAAGAAAACGTTTGGAGATTTACCTCCCAGCTCAAGCGTTACCGGGATAATATTTTCTGTAGCATACTGCATGACAAGGCGTCCCGTAGCGGTAGAACCTGTAAATGCTGCTTTTGAGACTTTTGGATTGGTCACTAAGGCTCTTCCCAGTTCTGCTCCGAAACCATTCACGATATTAATAACACCTGCAGGGAGCAGATCACTGATAATTTCCATTAAAACAAGAATGGAAACCGGAGTACTTTCGGCAGGCTTCAATACAACGCAGTTTCCTGCTGCCAAAGCCGGAGCCAATTTCCATACAGCCATTAATATCGGAAAATTCCAGGGAATGATCTGGGCAATTACTCCTAGCGGTTCGTGAACGATCAGGGAAACGGTATCTTTATCCAGTTCGTTATGAGAACCTTCTTCTGCACGTACTACAGAAGCAAAGTATCTGAAATGGTCTATCGCAAGAGGTAAATCGGCAGCGAGTGTTTCTCTTACCGCCTTTCCGTTGTCGATGGTTTCAACAATAGCTAGGTATTCAAGGTTCTGCTCGATCCTGTCTGCTATTTTGTTTAAAATAATGCTTCTTTCCGTAGAGGAAGTATTTTTCCAGGTTTGGAATGCTTTGTCTGCAGCATTTACAGCCAGTTCCAAATCTTCTTTGGAAGAGTGTGCCACCTGCGTAAAGTTTTTACCGTTCACCGGCGAAACTACATTGAAATACTGTCCGTTTACCGGAGGTGTAAATTTACCGTCAATGTAATTATCATATTTGTTTTTGAATTCAGGCCACTGAAAAGCGGTCTCTGATTTCGGTTCTGTCATAGTGCTCATATTAATGTAATTTTATTTTTTTCGTAATGCCAAATTACATTTACCCATGAAAAAGGGATAGCACAATCGTGTAAAAAAACATCACAATAGTGCAGATGCTTAATTTTATAATTTTATTAACAACAGTGTAGGACTAAAATTTATATATTTGAGTGATTGGGTTTTACAAAATGTTTAGAAATGAATAACAATAATAAATTTTTATTAAATACTCCTGAATTAAAGAAGGAGAACCAGTTATTGAACCTTGTTGAAAACCAGACAAAATTCAATCTAAACAACTGTGAATTCAGCATATATGAGACACACAAGGCAGCTTTTGGAGTCCAGCTTCACTTTGAAAATATTGCTTTTACGGCTATGCTGAGAGGCAAAAAGCATATGAAACTGGACAATAAGACGAATTATTTTGATTATTTTCCTGGTGAAAGTATTCTGGTAGCACCCGGTGAAACCATGGTTATTGATTTTCCTGAAGCAGACGAAGCCCCTACCCAATGTATTTCTTTAAGTCTTAATCCCGATTTTATAGAGGATTCTCTTAACTATTTAAATTACAATCTTCCAAAAGTGGATGAAACTTCCCAGTGGAATATCCAGCTGGATGAATTTTTTCTCTTTAATAACCAATCCTTAGCTTCTGCTACCAACAATATCATGAGAATTGCAATGGATGATAATTCACAGAAGGATATCATGGCAGATTTTGCCCTGAAAGAACTGTTGATCAGACTTATGCAGACCCAGGCCAGAAGCATGGTTGAAAAAAATATTGCTAAAAACAAGTCCAGGATAGGTTTCGCCGTAGATTATATCCGTAAAAATCTTCACCAGAAGCTTTCTATTGACAGTATGGCAAAACTGGCTTATGTGAGCAAGTCCAATTTCTTCAAAATGTTCAAAGATGAGCTGGGAACTTCTCCTAACGATTTTATCCTGCAGGAAAGGATCAGCAGGGCAAAGGAGTTACTCGCCGGACAGAACAGCATTAAGGAAACCGCTTATCAGACTGGGTTTTCGGATACAAATTATTTTACGAGAGTTTTCAAGCAGCTCGTGGGAGTTACTCCAAAAAATTACCAAACCTCAACGGTATTTTCTGAAAGATATTAAACGCAAAGTATTACTTTTAAATAAAAAAAAGCATTCCCAAGGGAATGCTTTATAGCTTATGAAAATAAGTTTAGTCTTTATAATGGTAGTATCTTGCTCCTTTCAAAACAAGGTTTTCAGATTCTACTGAGATCAGCCCGAAACCCTTATAATCATTATTAACCGAAGTCTGAAGCTGTTTTCTATGGAGCTTTTCATAAGTTTGAAAATCCACTGCAGTTCTGCTCTTTAGGTTTTCAAACAAATTCCATTTTGAAACAGCGGTTTTCCAATTCGGGGATATTTTTCCGGCGAAAATTTTGGATTTTGAACCGCTTCCGTATCCTAAGAAGCCTATTTCTGCGCCCGCCAGCTCTTCACCTTCGTCAAAAGCAACCTGTATTGCAGAAAGAAATGCCATAAAGATGGAGGCTGTATACATATTTCCTATTTCTGAGGATGCACGCTGTGATCTTTCAATCTTTTCACTGATAAATTTGAGATAATCTTCAGATTTGGCAACGGCTTTCTGTTCGTCAGGAGTTTCGTAAGGAAGTCCGTTTTCCAGGCTGTAGATTTCTGTAAAAACTCTTTTTCCGTGGAAAGCATATGGAAGATGAAAAATAAGGTATTTCCAGGCTTCATAAGGTTTATCTTTTCCTGTAATTTCTTTATAATGCTGGTAAGCTTCCCTGATTCTGTCCTGATAACATTGATTGGAATACTGTCCGTCAAAAACCGGTTCATCGGTAAAGATCTCAATTTTATCAGGAAAAGTTTCCGGAGCTGAATTCAGATCTTCCTTAGTGTAGGCTCTTCTGGGCTTAAAGAAATCAAAAACGCCTTCGGTAGCTACTCCCCAGTTATTTTCGATTTCAAGGAGATCCGGCTTTGATGAAATGAGAAGAGCAACCGCACCTCCTCCCTGAGTATATTCACCGGAAGAAGCCAGTTCGTATTTGGCATAATCGCTGGCGATAACCACTGCTTTTTTGTTGGGGTTCACTCTTACAAAATCAAGTGAATTATGCAGAGCATCTACTGCTCCGATGCAGGCAAAAGTCATATCTACCACATCACAGTTCCTGAAGCATCTTTCGCCATATTCTTTTTCCAGAACTTTTTCTATCATCTGCATTGCGTAAGAAACCGTAGGTTTTGCTGCATCGAGAGCACTTTCCGTTCCTAAATAAATTCTGGCTATATCTTTGGGATTGAGCTCATGATCTCTGATCAGTTTCAACAAAGCTTCTGCCGCAAATGTAGCAGCATCTTCATGAACATCAGGAAACCCCATTTTATGCAGTCCCAATCCTTTTTCCAGTTTTGCAGGTTCAATTCCCCTTTTCTCCGCCAGGTCTTTGATCTCTAAGTACAAAGACGGCACATAATAGCCCGCAGCCTCAATTCCAAAAGTCATTTTATTCTAAATTTTATACTAATTTATAAAATGATGTTTGAATAAGCCCTCAGTTATCAGGCATAATTTGCCTTTTTAATACAAAAATCATAAAAATGAATCCGTCTCAGTTGTGAAACGGATTCATTTTTATTTTTAAATTAATTTATTTTTTTTCTGAAAGAATCTGCTCTAACTGCTTTTCCAGTTTATTAATCTTTTCGGATTGAGATTTTAACGTTTTATTTTCTTCCTGGAGATTTTTGATTTGCTTATTCTGCTCTATGGAATAAAGGGTAAGCTCCTCTATCTTTTGTAAAAGTTTGATCTGAAATTCACCAATATTGACTCCATCTTTCTCCATTACTTTTGCAGAAGCAATTTCCGGCAAATGTTTCTTTTCTTTAATATGCTTTTCAACATCCTCCAACTTTGGAAGATTGTATTCATTTTCAAATACAAAATCAGCAGTTGGCGTAAGGGTTACTTTTACTTCTTTTGCTTCAAATTTACCATTTAATAATGCATTTCCATTCTCTCCATTTATTATAAATGCTTTACTCCAATCCCAATCAGTATTAGCAGCATTCATGGGAGCAATATATAAAGTTTTCCTAACATTATCTCAGGTGTGTGCCATATCCATGAATTACTCCCTGCACTAATGAAATCAAAGAATCTGACACCACCATTTACATCAAGTTTAGCAACAGGCGAAGCAGTTCCTATTCCCACATTTCCATTTTCCAGTAATTGAAAGCCTACTCCTGTAGAGGTCCGAAGTCTAATCCCGCCATACCAATTAATATCCAATCCATGAGAACCTGTTACAGGATACCCGCCTATGACTAGTCCTGAAAAAGGTTGACTAGGTTTATTACCCAAATATAATTAAATCAGAGTAGGAATTTTTCTATTCTGATTTTGTTTTTTATAGGTTTTTAATTTCACATTATTTTTTAGATGTACTTG